>JARGGF010000624.1 GCA_029210905.1 Bacteroidales bacterium
AGCATGAGCTGGAAAGATACAGACAAGGAAATACAGGGCTTTTGCAAAGGCATTGAATAATAATTATAAACAATCAATAGTTTTCCAAAAAGAAAAAAAAATTCACCAATCTTTTTAATAATTTTTATACCTTGCAAGTTCATTACCAACCGTTACCAATTATTTTAGTATGATGGCCTACACTTTTTGCCATCCCTTAAGAAAATATTGTATTGATCTGATTTAATGTGCTTTAAGATAAATGTATGTATATAATAATCATTATTGTTTAATTCAAATAAAAATTTATGACAACAAAACCTAAGAAAGTATTAAGTCTCTTTGGCATTTTTGCATTTGCCATGGCTCTCAGTGTAACAATTAATTCCTGTAAATCTAAAGAAGAAAGTATTGAAGGATATAAACTTATTGAAAAGCGGTTTGTAGAGGAGGTAAATGCAGATGTTTATTACTTTGAGCACATAAAAAGTGGTGCACATATTTTAAAAATTGCTTCGGACGATAAAAACAAAACATTTGGTGTTGGTTTTAAAACCGAGCCTAATTCTGACTGCGGAACACCTCACATTATTGAACATTCTGTACTTAATGGATCAAAAAATTTCCCGGTAAAAAGTCCGTTTGATGAATTGGGAAAAACTTCCCTGAAAACTTTTTTAAATGCATTTACTGCATCAGAATGGACATTTTATCCTGTTGCCAGTATGAATGAAAAAGATTATTTCAATTTGATGACCGTATACATGGACGCCGTTTTTTTCCCTTTGATTAAAGATGACGAACGAATTTTTAAGCAAGAAGGCTGGCACTATGAATTAACTGACAAAAATAGCCCGGTTGTATACAAAGGTGTAGTTTACAACGAAATGAAAGGTTCATTTTCCAGTCCAAACCGTGAACTGAATTTTCAGGTAAGTAGAAATCTGTTTCCAGACAATGGATATGGCAAGGAATCAGGAGGATACCCTCTCTCAATACCAGATTTAACGTATGAGGATTTTCTGAAATTCTATACTAAAAATTACCATCCTGCAAATAATTGTATTTTCTTGTATGGAAATGCAGATATGAAAAAAGAGATGGAACTAATTGACAAACAGTATCTTTCAACTTTTGACAAAGTGGAAGTTGACAGCAAGATAACCCCACAGGAACCATTTAAAGAATTTAAAAAAGTTACTGCGCCTTATTCAGTAATGGAAGGTTCGCCCACCGAAAATCAAACTTATCTTTCGTTAAACTGGGTTTACGGTTTAAATACTGATAAAAAATTAACAATGGCGCTTGATATATTGGCAGATGTTTTAGTGCGTCAGGAGTCTGCGCCCATTAGACTTGCGCTTCAGGAAGCCGGAATTGGAAAAGATGTAAGTGCTTACTGCGACCATATACAGCAGAATGTATTTACTATAAATATTCAGAATGCAAATTCCGAAGATGCTGATACACTTAAAGCCATTGTTCTAAAAGTGCTTAAAGAACAAAGCGAAAAAGGTGTAGACAGAGACGCAGTTGAAGCCTACATCAATAGAATGGAATTTAATTTACGTGAAGGTGATAATTCACAAAAGGGATTAACCTATATGATCCAAAGCTTTTCTGACTGGATATTTACCGGTGATCCATTTGTTGGTATGGAATGGGAAAAAGAACTTTCAGGAATCAAATCCGAAATTCCAAATAATTATCTTGAGCAGACAATTACAAAAGGCCTGATTGACAATCAATTTGGACTTTTAATGGTGCTTGAACCAAAACCAGGCCTGGAAAAAGAAATCAGCGACAAAACAGCAGCTAAACTTGCAGAATATAAAGCTTCATTATCTGAAGAACAGCTGGATCAACTTGTTATGGAAACCCAGGAGCTAATAGCCTATCAGCAACGTGAAGACAGTGCTGCTGTACTAGCAACCATTCCAAAACTTGGAAGAGGGGATATCAATCCAAAAGCTGATTGGTACCAGGTAAATGAAAAACAAATAGCTGGTACTAAAGTGCTGCATTATGAAGATTTTACAAATGGTGTAGTTTATGCAAACCTGATGTTTGATGCACAGGTATTGCCAAAAGAATTAATACCTTATGCTTCATTGCTTACACGATTACTAGGTAAAATGGATACAGAGAATTTTGTGTTTGGTGATTTGGAGAAAGAAATCCGTAAAAATACCGGTACTTTTTATTCGTATCTTGATACCTACAAAGCGGATCTCAATGATAATAAATTACTTCCAAAATTTATAGTTGTTTCAAAGGCGGTGCCTGAAAAAACTGATAAAATATTTGAATTGATTAATGAAGTAATTTACAAAACCAAATTAACAGACAAAGAGCGTTTAAAAACAATGCTTAGCCGCCTACAATCGCAATTGGAATCGAACCTTAAAAACAATGGAATGCGTTATGCAATGAATCGCTCTTTTTCTTATTTTTCAAATGGAGGAATGTTTAATGAGATAACAGGTGGCCTGGAGTATTATTGGTTTATTAACAAGCTGGTGGCTGAGTATGACCAGAATAGTGATGAAACAATTAAAAACTTATCTGAAGTGGTTAATTTGTTATTTAACAAAAACAACCTGATAATTGGCACATCCTGTGATGCAAAAGATTATGCATCTTTTGAAAAAGCTTTCACAACATTTGCCTCCACTTTACCCGCCAATGAAAATCCAATTCAGGAATGGAATTTCGAGCTAAAGAAAAAGAATGAAGGATTACTTTCTGCTTCAAAAGTTCAATATGTTGTGCAAGCCTATAACTATAAAAAATTAGGATTTGATTACAGTGGTAAAATGCTGGTCCTCAACAACATATTATCCAATGATTATCTTCAAAATGCCATCCGTGTTGTAGGTGGTGCTTATGGAGGGTTTTCAGGAATTTCAAAAGATGGTTTGGTATATTTTGGTTCCTATCGGGATCCAAATCTTAAAGAAACACTTGATAATTACAAAGCCTCTGAAGAATATCTTAACAAATTCGAAGCTGACGAAGAAAAAATGCTTGGATATATTATTGGCGCCATAGCAAACCTTGATTATCCGTTAACCGCGTCAATGAAAGCCGATGTTTCCTATAACCGCTACTTTGAAAAACAAACTGCAGAGCAGTTGCAGTCGGAGCGTGATGCATTGCTTGCAACAACCACCGAAGACATAAAAGAAATGACAAAAATGATTACTGCTGTGCTTGATCAGAATAATTATTGCGTATACGGGAATAAGGAAAAAATAGAAAAAAACAAAGGCCTTTTTGGTACTTTAATTAATATTGACAAAAAATAAATTTCTCCATTACAAACAAATAATCAGAAGACTGTCATCAATAATTGATTATCGATTATAATGGCAGTCTTTTTAATAAAAAGCAATATTAGTCAATCATTATTCTGTCATATTGTGCTATTTTAACAGCTATTTTAATCCGGATACTTATCTTTGTTGTAGAGCAAAATTCTTACAAAATGAAAATAATTTCAACAAATATAGCCACGCCAAAAGCCATCACCTGGAAAGGGAAAGAAATCCAAACCGGAATCTATAAAATTCCAGTTTCTACAAGTATTTATCTGGGATTGGAAGATGTTGAAAATGACCATGTTATTGATAGAAGGTGCCATGGGGGAATTGATAAGGCCTGCTATCTTTTTTCAGAGAAGCATTATAGTTTTTAGAAAGTAAAATATCCAGAACTCGATTGGAACTGGGGCATATTTGGTGAAAATCTAACTGTTTCTGATTTAGACGAATCAAAACTATTTATTGGTGATATTTTTGAAATAGGCCAGGCAATAGTGCAAATTACGCAGCCCCGACAACCATGTTTTAAGCTTGGAATTCGTTTTGGTACACAAAAAATGGTGAAACAATTTGTAACATCAGGTCATTCAGGGGCATATGTTCGGGTAATAAAAAATGGTGCCGTAAAAGTGGGCGATGAATTTATCCTGAAGGAAAAAG
>JARGGF010000625.1 GCA_029210905.1 Bacteroidales bacterium
ATGCAAAATCTAAAGCACTTTAATAAGCTTAACCAAACAGGTATCCAGTTCTATATCAGAGAAATAACGTTTATTGACAAAACTAAGCGCATGGTGTTTGGGTATTATCTGGAAGCGCCACTTCAAACAATCTGCAGACATACCAAACCCGCTTTAAATGTTTACATTATTGAACGGTTTAAGAAAAAACAAGGAGCCAAAAAAACCATAAAAGGTACTTATAATATTGCGACTAAGTCAGTTATTTTACAACGAAAGAACTCTACTACCGGGTTAACCCACGAAATTGGACACTATTTTGGTTTACTACATCCACATAGGCATTATGACAAAGGAAAATCAAGCCAGGAACCTGTGAATCGTTCCCGAACAGGTAATGAAGACCAGAAGGGTGTCCCCCTGTGTGAAGAGAGAGGGGATTTGTTATCGGATACTCCGGCTGAGCCCAAACTGACTTTCCTGGTTGATAATAACTGCCAGTTTACAGGTGGTTCGCTTACCGATGCCTGGGGTGATAATTACCAATCTGATGTTAATAATATCATGTCGTACCCAACAAATTACATCTGCCGTGATTCTTTTACCATGGGGCAAAAGGCAGTGATGCTTTATTCTGCATCGGTAAATAAGTATGCAAAGTATTGGAATACTGAAGATCAGGCCAATCATAAATATTTTTTTGATAAAAATGAACCAAACGATGTTTTTGAAATGTCATCTGCCATTGAAAGCGGAGTAAGGCATGAGTTCAATTTTCATAAAATATTTATGGGTAAAAATGAAGACAGAACTGATACATGCGACTGGCAAAAGTTTGAAGTTAAAATGGAGGATAAAAGGAATGTCAGAATAATTATTACTCCTGATAAAGAAAATAGAAAGCCAATATCCGCCATATTGTATGATAAAAACAGCTTTAGTTTATCGAAAAATAGCAGTAAGGCAAACGAACCTTTTGAGCTGAAATTCAGCAATGTAGTAAGCGACTGGTATTATATCAAAATCAACACATCAGAGAATAATTCAATAAATGCAATAGACAAATATTCGATTGAAATAAAGCTGGAATAAATTAAATTAAAATTGCGCTTTAAGCATTTGTCCGCTATATAAAAAATCTATTAAAAATATAGAGACAGAGAAACGCCTTAAAACAATTAGTGATTGTGCTTATATAATTTTCTTTATTACCTTAGTTAAGATAAACGAAAATTATTTTTGTAATGAAAACTTATCTGGGTTTTATATTAATAACTGCAATTACACTCTTTTCATCATGCCTGTATGACAATCTGGAACCTGAGCCACTTGATCCGGATAACGCAGAGAAGATATCAGTTGACAGATTTAGCGCTGATGCCGGAACCCTCTTTATCAGAGATGGTTCAAATGGATTGCCTGCTCCAAATGAATCAATTAATTTTGATCTTCCACCCTTTATAACCAAAGGTCTTGGTCCGAATGGTGAAAAAGTACAATATTATAACTTTGATGCTCAGCTTTTAGCTCCTGCTCCAATTTATGTTCTGTTCAGAGAAGGAGAAAATGAGCCGGTCGAAGGACAGCTTAATATTATTGATGTTATTCCGGGGGACGGGGCTTATAATGACTTTTGGCGGGTAAAAAAAGTAATCGTGCCTTTTGATTATGTTGCAAATACTGTTACCAGTTATGTAAAAATATTAGAGAATGGGTATTCATTTGAAGAAGCCAATATTATTGTAAATTGCCCGGTAGTACCTGAAGGCTCTACTACCTCAATGAGGTATCATGCAAGTGAGTCAGTTGAACTGAATAAAGGATGGTACCGGGGAAAATTGGTTTTTTATTTTACTTTTGCGGAAAAAGAAATTACTGTTGATATTTCTACCAGTGAGAATCCTCCTGTACCTTTATCGGATATATTTGTTACTTTTAACATTAATGTTAACGAACCGGGTGGTGGCCCTCCATCGGGCTTTGTTGTGGAGACAGGAACCGAACAAACACATAATATTATTCAAACGCTACCTGAAGAAGATGACTACTCTCCATTATGGTTTGTAAAGGTTTATGACAATGCAGATTTTAATTCAGTTAGTGATCTGTCCAGTGTCCTGAATGCGACAATTCTGGCTAGTGGCGTAGCACTTGTAAATTGTCCGGTTGTTAAGGTGGAATAAAAAAGCAAAAATTTAGTTTCCTGCATATTTTGCAAAATATTCACACTCAGCTATTACCTCTTTGTAATATTTAGTGGATGCATATTTTGTTTTTAGCTTTTTAAAACCTTCCCATGCAAGAAAATCTGGTTTTGAGTTATTTCCATAGTAATTGTCCGTCATTTCATTCTGGTTGTAGTATTCATTGCGCTCGCATTTGGCAAGCAGATAGCTGCATTTAGCCTTTTGTTCATTGGTAGTGGCTGCATCATAGGCTTTTTGATAATATTTTTTTGCATTGCTCATGTCAAAAATTATCTTTTCGTAATAATCATCAAAGCCCCAGGAGCTGCTCATGTTGGAACCAATGATATTGCCTTCGTAAAAAACGCGGGCATTTCCATAAAAAGTGATGCTGTAAAATGCATTTCCCAGCAGAAGATAATTGTTATATAAATCTTCTCCGTTTTTAATTTTCGATTGCATAATCTTTAATATCTCTACAAACCTGAGTTTGCTATATTTAGTTTTTTGTTGGGCCGCATGTTCGCAATCATGACAATCTTTAATAAACCCATTAAAGGGGTTGGCCAATAATGTGATTTCATTTCTGCCAACTGCTTTTTTCATATATTCAAAAGCCTCTTCGGTTTTGTCTTCAAATGTGCTCATAACCGCCTGGTATTCATAAATATCAGCAAGTGTTAAAGGGTAAATGCCTGCTGCTAATTTTTCAAATGGATTTTTATTCGGTTTTAATAAAAAACTTTTCATGGCCTCAGTATTGTCACTATGGTAATAAAATTTACTGCCAGGGCTAAATAGTTGAGCAAAAACTTCATTGTTTTGTTGTTTATATAATACAGAAATATAACGCTTGCTCCACCAAAATGCTTTGCTATACCTGAAGTTGTCGATTGTTTTACCTGCTAAATCGTGGTAAAGCCACTCCAGATCAGGCAATAAGTTGTTTTCAGCACCCGCATCCATTTTCCCGGTATGGCTTAACTTATTTACAAAGCGGAATAAACGCAACTGATTTTTAATGAGTTTTTCATCGGGCAATTGCTTTTCTGCGATATCGAAAAATGAATTCGCCTGCTTGAAATTTCCGTTCAGCGTTTCCAGATAACCTGCTGCCAGGTTCCAGAAATATGGTTTTAAGGTATTTCCGGACTGGGCAATTTCTTTTACTGTGTTAATATCCGATTGAATAATTTGTTCCTTCACTTTGGCTTTATAATCACTAACTAATTCCATACTAATCGATCCAATTGCCTCTTCCTGCTTATTTATCAGGCGGGTAAGCAGGTAGTTAAGGTGCTGGTTTTTTGGGTTTAACTTATAAATTTCTTTGATGGAACGGCCTGCATCATGGTAATATCCTAACAATGCCCACAATGCTGCTTTTTCATCTTTATTTTTAGCCATTTCAAGAGCCTGTTGCCAGTCGTTTTCATCCTGAGGGTGGAAACTGTAGGCCGCTTCGGTGCGCATGGCGGGACACTCGTCAAATACCCTACTGTACAAATAATTAGAACGGGCAAAATTACCTGCTTTGTAATTTACGCCGGCAATATAAGCCAACCCCCGGTAATATAAAGTATTCCTGGGCACATCGCTTTTGGTGTTTTCAAAAAACAGGATGGCTTCCGATTTGGTTTCGCTATAAAAATAGGCTTTCATGGTTTGGAACCAATACCTGTTTTTAAGAAAAGGATCGGCAGTGGCTTGGTATTTTGATTTTATTTGCCTGATAATTTCCTGATTTACAAAGGATGCTTTTACTTCATTTTCATAATCCCAATAATCAAAATAGC
>JARGGF010000626.1 GCA_029210905.1 Bacteroidales bacterium
AAACTTCTATCCTGTTCCGCATAAAACAGGGGATAAATTCCATAAACATCATTATAAATTAAAATTCTATTAGTTGATTTTGAATAAATTAATACAAACCCCCAATCCAATTTAGCTATTGATTTTTTTGTTAAATAATCTTGATTGAGAAAATGATTAATATTTGTTTCTATTATCTTTCTAAACCTTATGGAAACATGGGCAAAAAGAAAAAAATGGTTATCATTATGAATAATAAATTCATTTTTATAGTCTTCTTTTATTTCTAAAGAGAAAAGTTCATTATCAAAAATTCTAAATAAGTTATTTGTTCCTGTTGAATTTTTATTGCTCTTAATAATTATCGTAGGAAATTGTTCTTTCAATTGGTATTTGATTATGTTTATAAATTTGATACTGCCGAATAATAATACCAATAAATAAAAATATAAGTGATCTTAAAGATACTAATTGCAGGCTTCCATTCAAAGAAGCAAGTATTGATATAAATATTACAGCATAAAAACTTCCTATTAAATGAGAAATGACTTTATTCTTACTGAATTTTAAAGGTATTATTTTAAATAGTTTAGTATAAATTAATAAATAATTGATAAAACCAATTATTCCAGTGCCATATAGCAATACTGCCACATCGGAGTGTAGCATTCGTGGTAGTCGTTCTCCCTTTTTCCAGCCACTGGCAAAAATACGTTCTCCAAATAATAATAAAAAAGGATCACTCAGTGAGAAAACTTCCTCAAAAACAATTGTAGTTTCTAAATATCTTCCTTCTGTTTTGTAAAAATCTTTTTCGAAACGCCCTTGCTCCTGCCTATAGGTAAACCTTTCGAAAAGCTTATCAGCATAAAGCGGGCTTAATAAGAGCAATAATAAACCCGCAGCTGTTAGAGAACTTATCACTTTGCCTTTATTGGGTATATACAAAGTATAAATGGTAAGTCCAATAATTGGAATTGCAATGGCAGTTCGCCTTACGTTTAGCAGAATAAAAACAAAAGTTATTACGGCTAAACTTATCCCTATCCATTTCATCCATTTTTTATTAATGAATGAAATAACGAAAGGGAATACACCAATAATAAAGGCAGCCGAATACAATCCTGAACTGCCTAATAAACCTACCGATTCTTCCTCCAATTTTTCAGAAAATATAGTATATTCTAGCACCCTTCCGATACCAAAAGCATAGCCAAGAAAAGTAAATAGTGAAGATGCAAAAAGGCTGATAATTAATACTTTTGATAATTTATTAAGTTTTTCGGTACTATCAAAGTAAAAAAATCCTAAGACGCCAGTTAACATTGAAATAAGTACTTGTGAATATCCTTTTAATGAATAAAAGAATTCAGATGAAAACAGGACCAGAAAAAGACATACCAATAAGAATGAATATATTGGTTTATACCAATTTAGTTTAAATAACAATTTTCTGTAATAATAGAATAATACAAGGTAGACCAAGGGGCGCAAGAAGGTAGCTACTGAAAGTGTTTCAAACACATTAAAACTTGAGTCAAAGATAATATTTACTAAGGGTAAGAAAAGGATAAATTCCTTTTTTTGAATCAGTAAAAAAATAAATATAATGAAAAATATAAGAAAGTAAGCAATTTTCACTTTGACAAAATATTTTTGAAAAAATTGAATTGTAAAATCTTCCGTTTTATTAAAATTGAATAATAATTTAATTTAGGTTTTATAGTAAATAAATTGTAAGATTTAAGTATGGATTTATATTCTTCCAATGCTTTTGGGTTATAATAAGACATTCCCCCTTCGCGAATACAGACTGAAAAAGTTGCAACTTTTTCCCACTTAAAATTGCCCAAGTAAAGCCTTAGCACAAAATCGTAGTCTGCAGCAATCATGTAGTTTGTATTATATAACCCAATCTTGGTAAAAACAGTTTTTTTACATATCAATGTTGGATGAAAGATGTAATTTCTTAATAAAATATCAGTACTAAGTGGCGAACTTCCTTTTTCCTTAATTTCCCCATTAATTTTCAAAATTTTTGCATCTGAGTATACGAATTCCACATTATTATTAATTAATCTTTTCATGACAATACTAATCTGATGATTGTCTGTATAATAATCATCGGCATTAAGGACGCAAATATAATATCCTGTTGCATTCTTGATGCCTTTGTTCATGCCATCATAAATTCCGATGTCTTTCTCACTTATCCAGTAACTAATATTTTTTTCGTATTTTTTTATAATATCTATAGTATTATCTGTTGAGCCTCCGTCAATCATTATATACTCAATGTTTTTATAATCCTGATTTATGACAGATTGTATACACTGTTCAAGGTGTTTTTCTCCATTTTTTACAGTAGTTATTATAGAGACAAGAGGATTTTTATTACTTAACATTTTTAAAACAAATTATAGCGAAGGATTTGGCTTCTAGACGGATTACTTTTATTATAAGCCAAGATAAATTTGAAATAAATGTACCTAAAATAGAGGGTCTTATTACGGGTTTTGAATACATCCCCCTTAACCGGTGGTATCCGTTTACACCAGTGATTCTAAATCCTAATTCTTTCATTTCTTCATATTGCCAGCCTGATAGATGCTTTTGAAATGGATTCCCATCAAAAGCATCTTGAGGAATGAATCCATTCGGAGTCAAAATAACCACTTTCTTGACAGCAATTTTTTCCATTTTCTCAATTAACTTATATCCATCTTCCTTTTCAAGATGTTCAATTAGATCAAAGGCCACTACAGCATCAAATTTGTTGTTTTTGAATATTTTGTCAATATCCCTAACATCACCACAATAATAATGCCTATACACATTGTTTTTCTTAGCAATTTCTAGTGAATCCTGAAAAGCATCAATTGCTGAGATAGTAATATTCTTGTTTTTCAATTTGGACAAATAAGTTGATTTTCCTGCTCCTAATTCCAGAACAGTCTCAACATCTTGAAACTCTGATTCAATTGGTTTTAGAAAATTATAATAGAAGAATAACTCTTCAAAAAAGATTTTTTTAATAATTCTAGCAAATGTCATTTTAACATTCATGCTATTTTGAAATAAAATATTTTTTTAATTTATAAATGAATTTTTTCTTTATTTTATAAATAATATTATGTTTATATTTTTTGTTGCTAGTTCCATAATATCCTTTGTATATAGGAGCCTCAGG
Organism: Bacteroidales bacterium; assembly: GCA_029210905.1. Lineage (GTDB taxonomy): Bacteria > Bacteroidota > Bacteroidia > Bacteroidales > NBLH01 > NBLH01. Next base: position 3,170 of record JARGGF010000626.1, read on the forward strand.
AAACATTGACCATTTTTTACCATCTGCAATTGATAATAAAATACTTTTAGCTAATATGTGCTCAAAATATAATTTTTTTGAATCATCTATCTGATCTGCAAATTTTTGAAAATAATCAGCAAAGTGTTTTTTTGCAAACAAATAGAACCGACTATCTGCAACTGTGAAGTTCTTGCTCATTGTGGCATAAATGAAATGATTTTCCTTTTCGGATAATACTGAATTATAGATTCTATCAAAATTCAAAACTTTAAATCGACCAGTAACCTTAAAAACCATGTCAGAGTTATGAATAATCTCTGATTTTTTTAAGGCCCAATCGATAATATTAACCTCACCATATCCCTTTCCCCGGATTACATCATTATTGGATATTTGAAGGAATTCTATTTGGTTATTATTGAAACGTTCTTTTTCAATACTATTCAGGGGGAAATTGCTGTTATCTACGAAAACAATTGGTAAGCTCATTCTAGACCAAAACGCCAATGCAGAAATATAATCTTCTAATCTATCAACATGATTGGACCTTAAAAGAAAAGATTGTTGGGGTGGAGATATTGATGCTGTAAGAAGTAAACAATATTTTTTATTACTAATCATATTAATTCTACTTTGACAGATTAACAATATGTTGATAAAACCCCTGAAAACACTGGGCTTTCAGGGGCATCGAAAAACAAAGTTTTCGTAACTTATGTGTATGTTCAACACAAGTTAAAGATACAAAAGAATATGGAAAAACACTAACCGCAGCCCAGGGCAGGTTAGTTAACTAGGGTCTGCTGAAA
>JARGGF010000627.1 GCA_029210905.1 Bacteroidales bacterium
TATGGTCCCTCAAAAAAACTCCGACAAGGTTCATGATTTTACCAAAGATGCAATTGAAGCCTATATTGATGGCGATTGGGTCACTGCTAACGACACTACTCTTGGTGCTGACAATGGAATTGGTGCAGCTGCAGCTATGGCAATTCTGTCCTCAAAAGATGTTGAACATGGACCCATTGAAGCCCTTTTTACCATCGATGAAGAAACTGGAATGACAGGTGCTTTTGGTTTAAAACCCGGTTTGTTAAAAGGTGATATCCTGCTAAACCTGGACTCGGAAGATGAAGGCGAATTGTATATTGGATGTGCTGGTGGAATTAACACTTCTGCGACTTTTGATTATAAGCTGGAAGATGTACCAAAAGATTTTAAAGGATTTAAAATTATCATTAAAGGGCTTAAGGGAGGTCATTCAGGACTTGACATTCATCTGAAAAGAGGAAATGCTAATTTAATTCTTAATAGAATTTTAATTAACGGTAACGAGCACTTAGGATTATTACTAGCTGATATTGAGGGCGGTAGCCTTAGAAATGCAATTCCAAGAGAGGCTTTTGCTACTGTTGCAGTGCCACAATCAGAAGTTGATAATCTTAAAAAATTAATCGCTGAAGTTGAGGCTTATTATAAAAAATCACTTACCGATGATCCGGGGCTTGTAATCAAATTGGAAGAAACTGAAACACCTTCTAAAATTATTGATGTAGCAATATTTGATAACATTCTAAATGCCGTACATTTAAGTCCAAACGGAGTAATAAAAATGGACCCCAAACTTAAAGATGTTGTTGAAACATCATCAAATCTGGCAATTATTAAGTCGGATAACGGAAAACTGAATATTGCTTTCCTCCACAGAAGCTCGTCTGAAAATTCAAAAAAAGAATTATGCAAACAGGTTCGTGAAATTTACGAGAAATATGGAGCAAAAATTGAAAATTCGGGAGATTATCCAGGATGGCAACCTAATCCAAATTCTCCAATTTTAAATACAATGAAAGAGGTTTATAACAAAAATTTTGGAAAAGTGCCTGAAGTTAAGGTTATTCATGCAGGATTGGAGTGTGGAATTTTAGGTGCCAATTATCCAAACTGGGATATGATTTCCTTTGGGCCAACCATTAGGTTTCCTCATTCACCAGATGAAAAGGTGCATATTGAATCTGTAGGAAAATTTTGGGACTATCTAATTAAAACACTCAAAGAAGCACCTTTAAAATAATAAAAAAAGCTGCCTTTATCGGCAGCTTTTTTTTAAGACCCAATTATCATGAAATAAAATTGACTATAGATTTGCCAGGGTTTTATTAAATTTGGCTTATTTGTTGTGTATGTTTTCGCAGAACAGATTTAATTGTTATATTTGATATTCAGGATGGAATATACTGTAATTAATTTATTTATAGCAAGTTCTACTGTTTATTAATTATTTGTGAGAAGCGTTTAAAATAGGAAAAAAGAAATGAGATTTCGGTTTACAATTGCAAATAAAATAGGTATCGGCTTTGGCGTGTTAATGGTATTTGTTTTGATAAATATCTTGTTTTCACGTTCAACGTTGAAGCGCAATGATGAAATAAGACAAAAAATTGCTAATGTTTACCAACCTTCAGCCAAAGCTATTGATGAGCTTTCCATGATGCTGACAGAGTCAAAAATACTTATTGAAAATTGGGTAACCAAAGCTGAAGGAAGCACAAATTATAAAAAAAGGTTAATTAACTTGCATAAGTCTGGTTATCCTGAATTGAGTAAAAAACTAAAAGTAATCTCAAACTCATGGAGCAAAAATAACCAAAATAAACTTGACACCCTTTTCCTTGCAATTGACTCCTTGATGCTGGAGCATAAGCTAATTATGAATGAGCTTAGCAAAATAACTGATTACGGTAACACCGACAATTTGCAGGAAGCCAAGAATAAGGTTAAAGAAGAAGGTGCAATAATGCAACTTACAGATAGAATTTTATTAAACCTGACTGCACTTACCAAAAACTTTGAAAGCCAAATGGCAAAAGAAAATGATGCAATGAAAGCATCATTTCAAAATTTCAAATACCTGATAATCTGGACCGGGGTAATACTCTTTTTCACAATATTTATAATTGCATTAGTAATTACCAGCACCCTGGTAAGACCAATTAATCTGTTAAAACGGATTATAATTAACATGAGTCAGGGAGAACTGCCTGATAAACCTGTTAGGGCCCGATCTGATGAGATCGGTGAAATGGCTAAGGCTTTAAATGATCTGATTAACGGATTAAAAAAGATATCTCAGTTCTCAAAAGAAATCGGAAAGGGCAACTATACTAGTGATTTTAAGCCACTTGGATCAAATGATGAACTTGGGAATTCCCTTTTGTTGATGAGGCAAAACCTTAAAACTGCATCAGAAGAGGCTGAAATGAGAAGAATCGAAAATTTTCAACGAAGCTGGACTTCACAAGGATTAGCTGAATTTGGTGAAATGCTTAGGGAGAGCAAAGATAGTCTTGAAGAACTTACCAATCAGATCTTAACCCGTCTGGTAAGATACCTTGATGCCAGTGTAGGTGGTCTTTTTATTCTAAATGATGATAATAAGGAGGATGTTTTCCTTGAATTAATCGCTTTTTATGCTTTTGACAGGCGAAAGTATACTGAAAAAAGAATTGAAATTGGTGAAAGCCTTGTAGGACAGTGTGTGCTTGAAAATGAGACAATTTTCATGAGTGAAATCCCCAAGGACTATATAAATATTACGTCGGGACTGGGAAAAGATGATCCCAGAAGTTTACTTATTGTACCCTTAAAACTTAACGAAGAGGTATACGGTGTAGTAGAGCTCGCTTCTTTTAAAACTTTCGAACCTTACCAGATAGAATTTGTTGAAAAGATTGGTGAAAGTATTGCATCAACAATTTCAAGTGCAAAAATCAATTTACATACCTCGAAACTTTTACAGGAATCTAATGAAAAATCTGAACGATTAACTAAACAGGAAGAAGAATCGAGAAAACAAATTGAACAGATGGAAAAATCCATTGAAGAATTAAAAATTGAAAAAGAGAAAGAGAAAGAGCAAAATAAAGTTTTAATCAACCAATTTAAAACGGATATTTCAAGCATACGAAAACTGAACGACGAAAACCAAAAGGAACTCGAAAAAACCAAGATGGATTACAAAAATGTATCCCATGCCGTTGACAATGCCCTGGGAACTTATGCACTTTCTATCACAGGTGAATTTATTGAAGCAAATGACAGGTATTTGCAAATGGCTGGTATTAGCTTTAATGAATTAAAAGGCAAAAAACTTGACGAATTAATGGCTGAAGAAGAAGCTAAGGAATTTGATATTCAGAACTTTATACCAAATTTACTTTCCGGACATATTTACAGAAAAACAAACCGTTATTTAATCAGCAATGAATCAAAGTGGTTTTATGAAACATTTACACCACTTTATGACGAGGAAGGAAAATTTACCAAGATTTTATCTCTGGTTTCAGACTTGACTGAATCAAAAGTAAAAGAACAAGAGTTTGAGATTGCCATTTCAAAACTACAGGAGGACATGAAAAAGCTTAAACATAGAATGGTATAACACTATATAAAAAAAGCGGGCCTCTCAATAAATAAACTGAGAGGCTTTTTTTTAGATTCCGGTAATACTTATTCTACAGGACTTTGATAGCCTCTAAAATATCGCATAAACTGTACACGTTCATATGCAGCAGGTCTTTCACTATCTTTCTGATTCATCCTGGCCCTAAAATCATCAATATTTTCAAAGCCTTTACTATCCATCCATGATTGAACATATTCCAGAATTTTCTCAACCTGAGCATGGCCATTTTGATAAAGCGTTGATGCTACCTGAACCACATTGGCACCAGCCAAAATCTGCTTTATAACAGATTGACCATCATGAATACCAGTAGAAGCAGCAAGATCACAACTAACACGCCCTG
>JARGGF010000628.1 GCA_029210905.1 Bacteroidales bacterium
CCTCATCGCCCGGGAAAGTATACCCAATGAAGTGCAGGTTTTTTGTAAGCTGCATTTCCAGTGCGCTGCGTGTAGTTTTCACATTTGTTTTAGTGGCTTTCACTTCGCCAATTTTGTTTAATTGTTCGCTGCGGGCCGATGAATAATTTGTTTGTATGTCGGTAAAAGCTTTTATAAAATCGGCACCCACTTCAGCAGAGTGTATAGTGGCCACATTTACCATACGGTTTATAAGCGTTTCAATATTGGCTTTGATTGCGCTGCTGTATTCCGAAATTCCTTTTGGAAAAAATTCGAGATAAGTAACCGAATCTTTGCCAAACAGGCTTTTTATAAGACCTTCCCTGCGGCTTACTTCTTCTTTAAAAGTAGAAATAATATTATCGACTGAGGCAGTGCGCGATTTTTGTATAGCCTGGCTGGTTGCTTCGTTTGTAATATGGCCAAAATATTCGGTATGGACTGCAACGGTGTCGTTTATTACTGCAGTAAACAGCCCACTGCCATTATTAACGTTTAAACGCTGGATATGATCTTCCGAAAAAACTTTCAGTTTGTCATCACTAATTTTTCCAGAATCAAAGTGATTTTTAAATAAGGTTGTGAAATTAATCATGGCTTAATCAATTTTAATTAATAAACGGTTAACTGTGTATCAAATGTATCAATTTATTATAAAATACTTTTAATTTTTGCAAATTATGTTTTTCTTATTTTATAATGGTTTCAATTTATGCTCATCCAATCTAAAAATATATTTATCATATTTCCAATTTTGGAAATGCCTTCTTGAAAGATTTTTATCATACTTCCAGTTTTGGAAATATCATCTTAAAATATTTTTATCATTCTTCCAGTTTTGGAAATATCATCTTAAAATATTTTTATCATACTTCCATTTTTAGAAATATCATCTTGAAAGTTTTTTATCATACTTCCAATTTTGGAAATGCCATCGTAAAAGATTTTTATCATATTTCTGATTTTGGAAACATCACCTTGGAAAGTTTTTATTACCAATCTAAATTTGAGAATGCTATTTATAAATTTATTATAGATCCCACTCATCCTTTATACCACCCCGCATACATCAAATAACTATCTGCTATCCTGTTTATTTGACCTTCAAGCAGTTCTGTACTAATTTCTTTGATTAATTTTGCGGGGGATCCTCCATAAACACTGCCAGATTTCACCAAAGTGCCCTGTGTAACCACTGCTCCGGCTGCAATAATAGAATTACTTTCTACAACTGCCCCATCCATAACAATGGCGCCCATTCCAATTAATACATTATCGTGGATGGTGCACCCATGTATTATTGCCCCATGCGCAATAGAAACGGAATTACCAATATTGGTAGGATGTTTTTTGTATGTGGCATGTACAATTACACCATCCTGGATGTTCACTTTGTTTCCAACTTTGATATAATGTACATCGCCCCTCAAAACTGTATTAAACCAAATGCTGCAATCATCACCGATGGTGACATCTCCAATAATGGTAGCAGTTTCGGCCAAATAACAATTCTGCCCTATTTTAGGTTCATGACCATTTACTGTTTTTATTAATGCCATTGAAAACTATTTAAATTGATTGAAAAAAATGCTCCCGGAATTCAGGACATCTGACTAATATCTTAATTATCAGCCTAATATTGATTTTTTTTGTAAACTATAATCAGGTACAGCACTGTAAATTAGACCTTAGAAATCAGGCCTTATTCTGTAATTATCTAATGACCAGATACTAATGACCCCGTTATTTTAAAAATAGCAGTGAAACACTAATCTTTGACACATTAGATTTCGTTATGTCAGGGTATTTGAATTTACAGTTCTTTAGGTAATAGCTTTGAACTAATCTTCATTAATTGGAAATTCAAACCTAAGTTTTATGAGTTTTGAATAGCGCGTCCCGGATTTTAACATATCCGTATCGTCCTTATCATAATACCACTTAATAAGTACATTTTCACTCACCGGACTGTTTTCAATAATTCTAAACAATTTTGCAATTTGCTTTGATGAAGCAGTATTAAAATAATCAAGTTTAAAATTTAGTACAAAATTTGTGGGTGCGTCATCTGAATTAAAAAAATTATTGGCCCAGTCAAATACAGGCTTATAAAAATCTATTGCGTTTTCAGGCAATGATTTTCCTTCAATAACATACAATTCCACTTCGGGTTCGAAATAAATTTTTGGTGTGTCCTCGCTTGGTTCAATATGTAATGCTTCCATTCTTTAGTTTTTAGAAATTTTTGCCCTTAAAGTATAAAATGAATAGGTGTCGTCAACAGCAATAAAGTTAAATTCCAACTTGCCATCTGTTTTTAATCTGATATCGATTATTCCTAATCCTGCTTCTTTGGCAGTATCAATGCCAAAGTCAAGCAATCTTGTATTATAAAATTCGTCAAGTTCTTCTTCATCTAAACTATTAATATGTTCAAGTTTACCACTTAAAACAGGTATTTTTGTATTTCGGATATAATTTCCGGTATTCAGTAAATATTCTTCGTCTGTTTCGCTAATATAAAAAAGTCCTGCTTTTCCTTCCGATGTTTGTTTATAATCATCGCCATGTTGAATAATATTCTGAAACATTTCAACCATGGTATTGTAGATTCTTTTTTTCATGGACAATTTTTCAACCATTTGTTTTTCAATGATCGAAAGTAGGTTCATCAAACTATCCTGATTGAAATAACTATTAAAAATAATTAATACATTTTCTTCATTTAGCATTTTGTGCAGGGCACTGATATACTTAATGGTTCCCGGGTTTTTAGTAGAAATGATGCTTGTGCCGGAAGATGTTGTTGGTATTTCGGAATGCAAATAAAAGTAAGAATATTTCTCGTCGACCTTTTCAAATGCATAAAGCAACTTATTGCCTGATTTCCTGGCCATGTCAATCAATCCTAATCCAGCACCACCTTTACTGGATATTTTTCCATCCACTAAAACCTGGCGATGGTAAGCTTTAAGCTCATCAGCGTTCAGACTATTAACTTGCTCAATTTGAGCCGTTAAACCGGAAATATTGTCGTTTTCGATTAAATTACCAGTAGTAATAAAATATTTGAAATTTTCTTTTTTAAGCACAAAAACACCATTGTTGTTCTCTACGTCATCATCTATATCAGCCTGGTGCTTTGTAATGTTTTGGAGCCCTTCAACCATCACATTGTATACTTTCCTCTTCAGTGCTCTGGGATCTTCCTTTTTTACCAGATTACTTTCAGCAAGTGCCAATATATTATCGGTAATGTTAGAAGTAAACACACCTCTATAGATGTAGTTCAGGTTATCTTTCTGCATCGCCTTAAAAAGCTTAAATACAAATCCAAGCTTTTCCTTTTTTAAAGGATCTCCACTCATAAACTAAATGCTATTTGCAGCTAAATATATTCAATAAAAAAAGGAATCCAAAATTAAATTTATAGAATCTGCTTTTTTTTTAACAAAACTATAAATTACTTTAAAAAAAGCAGCCAAAAACATAAAAAATAATCTAAAATCATTTTGTCAACAATTGAATAAATTATAGTTTAGCGTAAAAATAAACTAAGATTAAAATAAATGATATTAGCTGACAACAAACTACCAGTTGCTAAATATAGATTAGCATATATAGTAACTTTTGCTACAGGCCTTGGCCTGGTTTTATTTGCTGAATTTTCAAACAGCCCGATTAAAGAAAACCTGTTTAGTTTAATATTAGGTATATTATTATTAGCAACTTTCATTATAATGCTTTTGATTAAACCTGAATATGTATACTTTGCACTTGAAAAAAACACTAAATTGGTGGTTAGAAATTATAATGCCTTCCCGCTTTTTAGAAAGTATAAAGCGTTTGAGATTCCAATTAACATCATTCAGGATTATGAAATAAAAACCGAACTTCTGGGTTTAAAAAAAGTAATACGTATTATTGT
>JARGGF010000629.1 GCA_029210905.1 Bacteroidales bacterium
GCATGTTTACGGTTATAATTAAAAAAAGAGGCTGATAAATCAGACCTCTTTGTCTTTTTAAACAGCCTCTTTTTTTGTATGCCCATTTTTGATTTTTTTTTGAAGATATTAAATATTGTCTTTCGCGTTTAATTCACTTATTTTCGTCCTGATGTTTGTCTTTATTTTAATAAGCTACCTTATCTATAAAAATTGAAATCATTACAAACAACAAAAAAACATTTATAATAATAAAATATTTTTTAACACTAAATCCTTGATTTGTACCATTATATAGTTTTGAGAATATGGTTATTAAAGCTATTGTAGATATGCCAATGATAATTTTTTGAGAGACTGAATCAACAATTCCAAAAACAGGTATAAAAAATGCAGAAATTGCTGTTGCCAATGTCCAGATAAATGTAATTCTTTTTAATTGACTTTCTGTATATTTTCCTGAAATTGAAGGAAAGCCCGCTTTCTCATATTCCTGACCATGCATTAAAGTCAGTAGCCAAAAATGTGGTATTTGCCACATAAAAAAGAAAAATCCAGTGATTAATATATTTGGATCTGAAATCATTCCACCTCCAGCCACCCATCCCACCGCTGGTGGAAGAGCTCCTATAAATGCACCGGGAACCACTGCATATGCTGTTTTTTTCTTTAACGGCGTATATATAGCATTGTACCAGATTAAGGCCAGTAAACCTAATTGAAGTCCCAAAAAATTTGATCCTATATAAAGCAAAAAAGATCCTAGTATTACTTCGGTAAAAATAATAAACAATGCCAGCCCTTCACTTATTTTTCCTGAAGGAATAGGCCGGTTTTGTGTACGGGCCATTAATTTATCAGTATCCCTTTCCTGATATTGGTTTAATGAGGCAGAACCACCTGCCAGTAATAATATTCCTAAAACCGGTAATATGGCATCAACCGAAAAACTGCCTCTGGCCATTACAAAACCTAACAAGGTAGTGAGTGTAACTGCACTGGTAATTTTTATTTTATTTAATTCAAGAATAGCTTTAAGCATCTTATTTTAAGGATTTTAGGTAGTCAACAATTTGTTGTAATTCTTCTTCCGAAATTTGATCTTTATAGTTGGTCATCAATCCTTTAGGATAACCCTCAACAACTTGTGTATTTGGGTTAGTAATAGAGTTGATTAAATAGGTTTCATCAACTTTTACTTCCTTAATTTTACCATCTACAATTACTTTGCGCATAGTATTAAAAGTTCCCTTGAATGATGGCCCCACTAATTTAGTACCATCGGTTGAATGACAGGCAAAACATCCTAATTTTTTAATCAACAATTCACCGGGCATCATGTTTTCATCAACCACCTGTTTAGTATTATACCATTTAGTATAGTCTTCTTCAGATAAAACCTTTACTTTACTTATCATGTATGAATGTTGCAGACCACAATATTCTGCACAAAAAAGATTATAATCTCCTAATTTTTCAGCCTGGAACCACATTTGATTGGCAATGCCGGGGATTATATCTTGTTTGATACGAAAAGCTGGAATATATAAACTATGGTTAACATCAGGCGAGTATAAATCCAATTTAACGGGTTTATTTATTGGTACATACAGAATACTGTCCCATTTTCCATTTTCATATTCAAATGACCACGACCACATTTTACCAGTAACTTTTATAGGTATTGCCCCTTTTGGAATTATCTTCATCGGACGATAGCCTACCCATCCAAAATAGAACATCCCCAGAACAAGGAGGGTTGGTATAACAGTCCAAATTATTTCAAGTTTTGCATTTTCTTTGGTTGGTTTAGCTTTTGGGTGTTTTTTTTTGTTGTATTTTATTGAGAAGTAAACCATTCCAAAGGTAATTCCAATTAAAAAAACTAATGAAATACCAATGATGACAAAAAATGCCATATCTACTCCTTCAACAAAACTTGATGCTCCTGAAAACATATGCTATTATATATTAAGGTCTTAAAATTAATTATTAAGAAATATTTTTATTTTTTTTGAAATAATACAGCTGCCATTTAATATGTTCTATTTTAACGAAATACGTAATCGAGAAATGTTAAAATCAGAAAAGTTGAAAAAACAAAAAGTGTCACTAATACCATAATGGTAATTATTTTACTATCAAATTTTAAATGCATAAAATATGCCCCCACTATATAAGACTTTGTTACTGCAATAATTAATGCTACAGCCACAGCAAAAGCTTTAAAATCTACAGTTGCAGCTGCTACCGATAATATGGTTAATTCAATTAATGCCAGCCATATAAATAGATATGTTCTGAGATTTAATGCATGTTTGTGCTTTTTTTCCATAATAGGCATCCTTAAATATTTGATAATTAGTTAATTGAAATTTTAATTGCTTTAATGTACCAGGTAAAATAATGGGAAAAGGAATATCCAGATTATATCTACCAGGTGCCAGTATAAGCCTGCATTTTCAAGCAACGAATAGTTATCATGACTAACATTTCCTTTTTTTACTTTAGGAATAACAATTCCAATAAATATGCTACCTGCAATTACATGAATGGCGTGAAGGCCTGTCATGAAAAAATATAATAAAAAGAAAAGTGCTTCACCCGGAGGTAATTGGGAAAAACCTTCTGTGCCCGGAGCCAAGCCATGATGTATTTTGGTGGTCCATTCAAAGTACTTGTTTACCATAAAAACTCCTGCCAAAACAATAGTAATAACCATTAACCAAATGGAGAGTTTTACCTTGTTATGTTGAAGCGCGGCAATTGATACAGCTATAGTCATTGAGCTGGTAATCAGCACTATTGTGTTAACTGTTCCAAGTATTACATCCAGCTCTGCACCCCCTTTGGTAAAAGCTTCATGGTTCATGTACCGATAAACCGAAAACACTAGAAATAATCCTCCAAACAACAATAATTCGGTAAAAAGAAATAGCCACATTCCCATTTTTGAGGCTTCATCATCTCTATGCGGATGTTGATGAGCAATAGCATGTTCCATAGTTATAAATTATTTAGCTTTTCATATTCATACGGTCCTTCAGTTACCACAGGCATGGTTTCAAAGTTTTCAAGTGGTGGAGGAGAGGAGGTTTGCCACTCAAGGGTGGTACTGTGCCAAGGGTTATTTGGGGCTGGTGCACCTTTTCTTGCACCTTTGATAAGATTTAACAACATTAAAATTAGACCGGTAAATAATACCCATGAACCCACCGTTGAAATAACATTAAGTGGTTGAAATTGTGGCAGATAATCAAAATATCGTCTTGGCATTCCCATAATTCCAAGTATTAACATTGGAAAATACAACATATTAAATCCTGTTATCAAAATCCAAAAAGAAACCTTTGCTCGTTTAATATTATACATCCTTCCATACATTTTAGGAAACCAATAGTGCATGGCAGCAAAAAATCCAAATCCTGTTCCACCGAACATTACATAATGAAAATGACCAACTACAAATGCGGTATCATGTATATGGGTATTAGCTGCTAATGCTCCAAGTAAAAGTCCTGTGAGTCCGCCTATCATAAAAAGAAAAATGAACCCTAAAGTATAGAGCATTGGAGGTTGCATATCAATAGAGCCTTTGTACATGGTTGCCAGCCAGTTGAAAATTTTAACTGCACTAGGAATTGCCACTAAAAAAGTAAGGATGGAAAAAATAATAACTGCAGGGCCGCTCATTCCTGCGGTAAACATATGATGTCCCCAAACTAGATAGCCAACAAATGCTATTGCAAGACTAGAATATGCAATGGCTTTGTATCCAAAAATTCTCCGTCGTGTAAAAACAGGTATAATTTCAGATACAACGCCCATGGCCGGTAATATCATGATGTAAACGGCCGGATGGGAATAAATCCAAAACAAATGTTGGTATAGAATTGGATCCCCTCCCAGGGCAGGGTCGAAAAGACCGATTCCTAATAATCTCTCGGCAATGATCATTAAAAGGG
>JARGGF010000062.1 GCA_029210905.1 Bacteroidales bacterium
GTTCTGATGCTGAAATAACAAAAGATAGTGTTGCAATTAAATTCGCCAGTGAAGTACTTCATTATAAATGGCGGACCAATCATGCAACAAAAAATGGAGCAGTATCAACCACTGATTATGCAAAGCCTTATTTCAAGGGGAATTTTCATTTTAATACAGCATATGCACCTGATATTTATTCGGTTGAAGCACCAGATGCGATTGAGCCTTCTGGAAAGGGTGCCATAACAGCATGGCGGTATAAAGAAAATAACACAAGTGCCGGAACGCTATACAATGGTAAATATAAAACCATTATCTTAGGATTTCCATTTGAGACAATTATTAAAGAGGAAGAACGAAATTTGCTTATGAAAGCGATGTTACACTATTTTTCTAATAAAAATTAAGACTAAAAATAATAATATGAATAAAAGTTTTACCTGCATATTACCCTATGCAAATAACAACGAATTAACCCCAACGCTTAAAACTTTTAAAGATTCTGGTGGTGTTGATAAAATAATAGTAATTGCCCCACAAAAGGCGGTTGTAAAAGATGTTGAAATATTGCTATCTGAAGAAGGCTTTGCCTCAACTCAAACTCTGAAGAAATTGTCAGCGCTTATCAATACTGATTATGTGATGATTTATACCAAAGCATTGTCACTCAACCTGGGTCCCAACGCTTTGGAACGAATGATGCGAACTTGCGAAGATGCCGCAGCAGGAATGGTATATGCTGACTATTACGAAAAAAAGGAGGGCAGCATGACTGCTCATCCGGTTATTGAATATCAGGAAGGCAGCTTACGCGATGATTTTAATTTTGGGTCTTTACTCATGTTTCGCACTTCTGCTTTTAAGGAGGCGGTTGCAATTATGGACGAGAATTATCGACATGCTGCTCTGTACGATTTGCGATTAAAGGTTTCACAAAAATGGGATTTAGTCCATTTACCAGAATTGTTATACACTGAAATTGAGTTAGATACCCGTAAATCGGGAGAGAAAATTTTCGATTATGTTGATCCGAAAAACCGGGAGAGGCAGATTGAAATGGAAATAGCCTGTACTAACCATCTAAAAAAAACAGGCGCTTATCTTGAACCTAAATTCCGAAAAATTGAATTCAATCAAAGTAATTTCCCGGTTGAGGCTTCCGTAATAATTCCAGTGCGGAACAGGGAAAAAACAATTGGTGATGCAATTTCCTCTGTATTAAACCAAAATACGTCTTTTAACTTTAATCTTATTATAGTAAATAATCATTCAACTGACAAAACAGCTGAAATTATTGAATCTTTTGCTAACGACAAAAGGTTGATTCATATCATTCCTGAGCGTGATGATTTAGGTATTGGTGGATGCTGGAATGAAGGTGTTGCGCACCAACTTTGTGGCAAGTTTGCTATACAGCTTGACAGCGATGATTTATACATCGATAATAAGGTGATTGACAGGATTGTAAATGCATTTTATGAACAGAATTGTGCAATGTTAGTTGGTAGTTATCAGATGGTTAACTTTAATCTGGAGGAGATTCCTCCGGGCTTGATCGACCATAAAGAATGGACTCCTGAGAATGGAAGAAATAATGCATTGCGTATAAATGGACTGGGAGCTCCAAGGGCATTTTACACACCTGTTTTACGTGATGTTAAAGTGCCCAACACCAGTTATGGTGAAGATTACGCCCTGGGATTGAACATCAGCAGACATTATCAGATAGGGCGCATTTATGAACCTTTATATCTATGTCGTAGATGGGACGATAATTCGGATGCATCATTGGATATTAATAAAATGAATGCCCATAATTTTTATAAAGATAAAATCAGAACTATAGAATATAAAGCAAGACAGCAATACGTAAAAAATGGTCAGCCAGTCTAAATTAATGGTGAAAGGAGGATAGTGTTTTTCAAAGGATGCTATCTAATTAAAATCATTGATATAGAACTATTTAACAAAACAATAAACTAAATTACAGAAATGAAAATTTCTAATCAGGCAAGAGTTTTATTAAAAAGCCAGCTTCAGGAATGGGAGCTGGCTGAAAAAAATTACAAAGGACTTGAAGGGGTTAGAACTAAGGCCATTCAGCTGCCTGGTGGCAGTAAGGTTGAAGTGCAATACAATCCTGAACGCATGCGTTCTTCAGCTGCTAAAGTTGATGCCAAATCTATCCAGGCCCGGGCTTGTTTCCTTTGTGAGAAAAACCGACCTCAGGAACAGCGAGGGATTGAGTTTGGTGAAAAGTATACAATTCTGGTTAATCCATTTCCGATTTTTCAGGAGCATTTTACAATACCTTGTGTTGATCATACTGATCAGCTTATTTCAGTTCATTTTGAAGCAATGCTCAATCTGGCAATGAAACTTGATGACTTTACTATTTTTTATAATGGCCCAAAATGTGGAGCATCAGCACCGGATCATTTTCATTTTCAGGCTGGTAACAAAGGTTTTATGCCAATTGAAGCTGATTATCGAAAGGGTGATTTTGTTCAGCTATTGGGTGAAAAAAATGGGGTGCAAGTTCTAAATTGGAACAATTATCACCGGGGTATTATTACTCTTGATAGTATTTCTGTATTAGGTGTTTCTGGTGTATTTAATCAAATTTATGATTTATTAGCAGTCGATCAGAATAATGGAAGCGAGCCTATGATGAATATTTTGGCTTATTCTGAAGAAGGTAGACTGATTGTGCATATTTTTCCACGGATTTTACACAGGCCGGATTGTTATTTTGCCGAAGGGGATAAACAATTGTTATTAAGCCCGGCATCGGTTGATTTGGGAGGTGTTTTTATTACCCCAAGAGAGGAAGATTTTAATAAAATTTCTAAGAATGAGATAGTCGCAATTTTGCAGCAGGTTTGTCTGGATGAAAAGAGTACCCAAAAAATTATTGGAACAATATTAAATAAATACATATGGACTACTCAATAAGCCTATATCAATCTACTGAATTAAAGGAGTTATGTGAATTTTTGAACCGGTGTTGGGAATTTGATTCAATTACACCTCAGCTATTAGATGAAAAATTGCATGGTGACCCTGCCTGGCAGGAAGATTTAGCGCTCATGGTAAGAAATGAAAATCGGATCATTGGTTTTATGCAGGGAGTTATTCGCGACATAAGAGGAATAAGATATGGATATATTAAATTATTGGGTATAGATCCAACTTTTCGCAGGAAAGGAATTGCCACCTATCTGTACAATGAACTCGAAAAAAAATTTGTACATCAATCAGTTGATGCAGTTAGAATTTACGATGTGCCTTTAAATTACTGGATGCCGGGGATTGATCCAAGATATACACCTGCGCTTTGTTGGGCAATGAGGCTTGGATTTAAGCGTTTTGGTGATACTTCAAACCTGAAGGTGAATTTATCGGCAAATTGGGATACGCTCGATGAGGAAACAAAGCTTGCTACTGATGGTATTGTTATTCGTGGTGCATTCCCTGAAGATAAACAGGATGTTTTAGATTTCATTCAAGATGAATGGGTTTTATGGGGTAATGAAGTAGAAATGGCCTTTAAAGACGATCCTCCATCTATGCATATCGCCCTGATTGACAATACTATAAAAGCCTTTTCGGCCCATAATGGAAATAATAAAGGAACTGGTTGGTTTGGCCCAATGGGAACACATCAGGAATTAAGAGGAAAAGGTATTGGGGCTATACTGCTTAAAAGATGTCTCAACGATATGAAATTCATGGGTCTTAGTTATGCTGTTATACCCTGGGTTGGGCCAATAGATTTTTATGCATGGCATGCAAATGCTCAGGTCGATCGCGTTTTTTGGCGGTTTGAAAAGAAATTGCATTTAAATGAAAGTTAGCAGAATTGAAAAAGATAAAATAAAACATAATGGAAAAAATACCAGTCATACAGGTTGGAATTCAATTTAAGCCGAATATAGAATTCACCTTATCAGGAACATACAAAACAGCAGATATAGCGTTGGCCACTGGAAAGTGGGAAGCAAGGATAAATAATGGAGCAATTGAAATAAGTGGGGGCGACCAAACCTTTTATTGTTCTTCGGGTCTGATATTAAACCCTATGGAATCAAATGTAAATCAATTTACTTTACATAACGTAACTATTGGTATTAATTTCCATTGGCAAAGAGTTGAAAACCAGACTTTTAAAGGTGGTTTAAAGCTACTGATTGAAAATGAAATGATTACAGCAATCAATATTTTACCCATTGAGGATTATTTGATTAGCGTAATTTCATCTGAAATGAGTGCTACTTCTTCCATGGAATTGCTAAAAGCACATGCTGTAATTTCACGTAGTTGGTTGTTGGCACAGATTCAAAAAAATAAAAATATACAGGAAAGGCATCAAAACTATACCTCCGTATATCAGAATGAAAACGAAATAATTCGTTGGTATGACAGGGAAGATCACCTGAATTTTGATGTATGTGCAGACGATCATTGTCAAAGATATCAGGGAATTACGCGTTCATCAACAAAGGCAGTAGAAGATGCTGTAAAAGCTACCTGGGGAGAGATATTAGCCTATAATAATGAAATTTGTGATGCACGATTTTCTAAGTGTTGTGGAGGTATGGTTGAAGTTTTTGAAAACGTGTGGGAACCAGTGAATCATCCTTATCTAAAAAAACTGGTTGATAATCCAGTCAGTCCTAAGGGATTTGATTTGAACTTAAGAAGTGAAGTGGCAGCACATCAATGGATTAATGGTCATCCTGATGCCTTTTGTAATACAAATGATAAAAAGGTACTAAATCAGGTATTAAACGACTACGATCAGGAAACCAATGATTTTTATCGATGGAAGGTGGAATATGATCAGGTGGAATTGAGTGAATTGGTGAAAAAACGAACAGGTATCGATTTTGGTCTGATTAAGGATTTAATTCCAATGGAAAGAGGAGATTCCGGCAGGCTTATCAAATTAATTATCCGGGGTGAGAAAAGAACAATGACTATTGGGAAAGAATTAGAAATACGTAAAGCATTGTCTGAATCACATTTATATAGTTCTGCATTTGTTGTTGAGAAAATATATGAAAGGGATAGCATTAAATTCGTATTGCATGGTGCCGGATGGGGACACGGTGTTGGTTTGTGCCAGATAGGTGCTGCCGTAATGAGTGACAGAGGTTATTTATATACTGAAATTCTAAATCATTATTTTAAAGACATTTCATTAGTGAAAAGATATTAAAATCAGGCACTTAATTATTAGTAACCCGAGTTCGATTTAAGCAGTATTTCTAATTTTTTCGAATAACCCAGACTAAAGGTGGGCGAAAAAATCAATTTTCCCTTTAAGGTTAAGGTTAGAATTGATTTTTTCTTATACATTTTTGTTATATCGAACTAAGATTAATAGTATTTTTTTTAAACAATTTTTATCCATGAAAAGCATCAGCTATACAATTCACTCGTTTTTATTAATTTTTTTGTTTAATACTTTAACATTAAAAGCCGAAAGCTGGATAAGAGTGAATCAAATGGGGTATCAGCCTGCCTCAATAAAAGTAGCTATATTTATCTCTGACGAACAAATACAACTGGATGAATTTCAAATTGTTGACTTTTTTACCGATGAAATAGTATTTTCCGGAAAGGCAATTATAAAAAGTGGCAGTGGTTGGGGGATGTCTACTTCGGCTCGTCTTGACTTTTCATCCTTTAAGAAAAATGGATTATATATTTTACTGGCAGGATCTGCAAAATCACCCATATTTAGAATCGCTGAAAATGTTTATGAGGGAAGTGCAGATTTTATTCTACAATATATGCGCCAGCAACGTTGTGGATATAATCCATATTTCAATGATTCTTGTCACATTCACGATGGTTTTATTGTTGATCACCCCACAAGAACTGGTGAAATAATTGATGTAACAGGAGGCTGGCATGATGCATCGGATTACCTTCAGTATCTTACAACTTCAGCTAATGCTGTTTATCAGATGCTATTAGCTTATCAGAAGCATCCTGAAGTTTATGATGATAAATATAACGCCAATGGACTTCCTGGTGCAAATAATATACCTGATATTCTTGATGAAGCAAAATGGGGACTGGATTGGATGTTGAAAATGAATCCTGACAGCGGGGTTATGTTCAATCAAATTGCTGACGACCGGGATCATAGTGGATATCGGTTGCCAACCAGAGACTCAGTTTCATACGGAAAAGGTTTATTTCGTCCGGTATATTTTATTACCGGCAAAACCCAGGGACTGGCAAAGTATAAAAACAGAACAACTGGAGTTTCTTCTTCCGCAGGCAAGTTCTCTTCTTCCTTTGCAATTGGTGCAAAAATATTTGAAAAAATTGATAGTTCTTTTGCAAATCAATTAAAATTAAAGGCAATAGATGCATTTGAATTTGCATCAGGTGATTTGGGGGTGACTCAAACGGCCTGTAATGCTTCTCCATACTTCTACGAGGAAGACAATTATGTTGATGATTTGGAATTGGCATCCTGGGAATTATTCAGCCTTACCAATGACGAGATTTATCTTAAAATGTCAAATTATTGGGGGAATCTGGAACCTGTTACACCCTGGATGGAAAAGGGAGCAGCCAGACATTACCAGTATTATCCGTTTGTTAATCTTGGACATGCACATTTAGCAGAGCACAAACACCCAAATCAAAAAGTATTTGAAAAATATTTGCAACAAGGCTTAAAAGCTATTTATCAACGAGGGAAAGATGACCTTTTTTTTAATGGAATTCCCTTTATCTGGTGCTCAAACAATCTTTTAGTTGGTGCTATAACGCAAGCTCAAATGTACTTTCAGATTAGTGGTGATTCTACCTATTGCGAGATGGAGGCGGCTTTAAGAGATTGGCTTTTTGGCTGTAATCCATGGGGCACCAGTATGATTTGTGGTTTGCCAGAATTTGGTGTTTCACCTCAGTGGCCGCATTCATCAATTACATTTGAAGTAAAGGAAACCACATTTGGAGGCCTGGTGGATGGCCCAGTCTACAAAACCATCTTCGAGAACCTAAGAGGTGTACATCTTTCAAAGAATGATGAATATTCGTTAGTCCAAAATGGCAAGGCTGTATATCATGATGATATGGCTGATTATAGCAGCAATGAACCAACCATGGATGGAACTGCAAGTTTAAGTTTTTATCTTTCTTATTTGGAAATGGAAGGAAATAGACAATCGAGTTTAAAAAGTGAAACTGAGTGTACCATAGACAAATATGGTGCTTTGGTTAGAAAGAATAATGAAGAAAAAAAGATGTACTTGATATTTTCAGCTGATGAATATGCCGATGGTTTCAATTATATCCTTGAAGTTTTAAAGAAGAAAAATGCCGAAGCATCGTTTTTTCTCACCGGCAATTTTTTACGAAACAAAAAATATTTGAAAAATATCGGGTCCATAATTAAAGGCAATCATTATCTTGGTGCACACTCAGACAAACATTTATTGTATAATTCGTGGGAAAAAAGGGACTCTACGCTGATAAGTCAGGAAGAATTTATTAATGATATGAAGCTGAACTACAAAGAGTTGTCGAAATTTGGAATACAATCGACGAATACACCTTACTTCCTTCCTCCCTACGAATGGTATAACCAGGAAATTGTTAAGTGGACAAAAATGCTGGGACTTAAAATGATAAATTTTACCCCTGGAATTGGAACCAGCGCAGATTACACTACTCCAGATATGAAAAACTATAAGTCTTCTGAACAACTTTACAATCAGCTAATAGAGTATGAGCAAAAAACAACTTCTGGCCTGAACGGCGTGATAATTCTTATTCACCCTGGAACTCACCCGGATAGGAAAGATAAATTTTATTTACATTTGGAAAATATCATCGATGTAATGAAAATGAAAGGATATAAATTCAAAAGTCTGAAATAAAAAATGAATAAAAATCAATCAAGATCGACCTGGGCCTGGGTGCCTTCACTTTATTTTGCCGAAGGAATACCGTATGTGGTGGTAATGACTGTATCGGTAATAATGTACAAACGCCTGGGGATTTCAAATACTGACATTGCCTTGTATACCAGCTGGTTATATCTTCCATGGGTTATAAAACCATTCTGGAGCCCTGTTGTTGATTTATTTAAAACCAAAAGATGGTGGATAATTGTCATGCAACTGCTGATTGGTGCCGGACTTGGAGGGGTTGCTCTTACTGTTCCTTTGCCAGATTTTTTTAAGTACACCTTGGCTTTTTTTTGGTTGCTTGCCTTTAGTTCGGCTACTCACGATATTGCAGCAGATGGCTTTTATATGCTGGGGCTCGATGAACATAAACAGGCTTATTTTATTGGCATCAGAAGCACTTTTTACCGACTGGCCATGATTACGGGACAAGGATTGTTAATTATTCTGGCTGGTTATATCGAATCAACTTCAGGTCTCGAAGCTGTTAATTTTGAAGTTAGCACACAAAAAGCTGCTACTGAATGGCAAATACCAAATAATCAAGATGTTAAAAATAATCTGGAGGATAAAAAACATTTTATAATATCAAATACCGCTCTTCAATTGGGGCTTAACAAGCTTTCAAAAGAAAAAGCAGATAGTATTAAAAATTGGGCGCACAATTCAAACCTGGCAAATGCTTTTGTTGAAAAGGATAAAGCAATAGAAAAATCGCCATCGTGGTGGACTACAAATATTTCTGAGCCGCTTAAAACAAGGCTAAAAAGTTCGTTTGGGGCCGATAAAAAGATATCCAATGAGGGAAATTGGCAGGGTAATCTGGCGGTAATAGGAATAAATTTATCTTTTGCACCGGAAAAGGGCGAAGATGTTGTAATAAACTTCGACAGAAAAAATGGAGATAAAGATTTATCATTGATAGAAGGTCAGCGTTTAACTTTCACCAATAGTAACTGGAATAAGCAGGCATGGTTGGTTGTTCAGGCAGATGCCAAACTCAACCGTGTTTCCATAGCTTCTTTTCAAGGGCTTTCAGGTAACATTCCTCTGGCATGGTCAGTTACATTTTTTGTTTTAGCCGCACTTTTCCTTTTGTTTTTTATCTATCATCGATTTATGTTGCCTAAACCATTATCTGATAAAGCTGTGGCTGAGGGCAAAAATATCATGAAAGAGTTTTTAAACACCTTTGTTACTTTTTTTAAAAAAGACAATGTGGGCATGGCGATGGCTTTCTTTCTGCTGTTTCGCCTTGGTGAAAGTCAGTTGGTGAAACTTGCCTCACCATTCCTGCTCGACAACCGGGATATTGGTGGTCTTGGCCTAACTACCGGAGATGTTGGACTTATCTATGGAACCATTGGGATTGTGTTTCTTACAATCGGAGGAATTCTTGGTGGGTGGGTAGCTTCGCGTAATGGCTTAAAATACTGGATTTGGTGGATGACGATTGCGATTAACCTGCCAAACCTGACTTATGTCTACTTGTCATTTTTTACCCCTGAAAGCATGTGGTTAATTGCCTCTGGAATTGCACTGGAACAGTTTGGATATGGCTTTGGGTTCACTGCCTATATGTTGTACATGATATATTTTGCCGAAGGAAAAAGTAAAACAGCACACTTTGCCATATGCACTGGATTAATGGCCCTGGGCATGATGATTCCCGGTATGTTTTCCGGTTGGCTACAGGAAATTATTGGGTATCAGAATTTCTTTATTTGGGTGATAATCTGCACCATACCAGGTTTCTTTGTTATTAAATTTTTGAAAATTAATCCAACTTTTGGCATCAAGAAAGAAGATTGATTTAATTTATTGATATAACCTGAAAAATTCATAAACTTGTTCATATCCGTGATTATCAATGTGAAATAAAATGTTTTGCTTTCAAACAAAACTTTTACAAAATCCGTGAAACTTAGCGAAGCGATCTCAACGAAGTTAATCAGTTATATCCGAATCATCCGTGTTCCAATTTGAAACATCGTAGATGTTCATGAACGGCGTAAGCCTTGTGCCACCGCTAAAGCTATAGGCGACACGCGGTCAACGAAGTTAATAATGTAATATAAGATAAACCAGCTAAAAAATTCAAAAAATGGAAAAGACACAACGTTACCTGGCACTTGATGTACTCAGAGGAATAACCATTTCCGGCATGATACTGGTAAACACTCCTGGCAGTTGGTCTTATGTTTATGCTCCATTGCGTCATTCTCAATGGCATGGGTGCACTCCAACCGACCTTGTTTTTCCCTTCTTTTTATTTGTGATGGGAGTATCTATGTTTTTCTCATTTAAAAAATATGGAAATTCTGTAAACAAGCATTCTCTGTTCAAAATAATTAAACGCACAGCGCTAATTTTTGCAATTGGATTGTTCTTAAATTCTTTTCCTCAATGGAAAATGGATGTGTCAACCCTTAGAATATTGGGAGTACTTCAACGAATTGCACTTGCCTATGGAATTAGTGCTTTGTTAATTTTAACTTTAAGAATGAGGGTACTTCAATTTACTGGTGCTTTTATTCTATTATCGTATTGGGCAGTTCTCTATTTTTTTGGAAATTATAGTATTGAAGGTAATTTCACCATTGCTGTTGATACTGCGATTTTAGGATCAAATCACATGTATCATGGTTTTGGAATTGCTTTTGATCCTGAAGGTTTATTAAGTACGATTCCTTCAATTGTCACCGTTCTGATAGGTTATATCACAGGCTGGATAATTGGCCAGACTGAACGCAAATCTTTGCCAGCTAAGTTGTTGATTTTAAGCGTTATTCTTGTTGTTTCAGGGTGGCTGTGGGGACTTGTATTTCCGATTAATAAACCGCTTTGGACTTCGTCATACGTCCTTTATACTGCTGGATGGGCACTGCTACTCTTAACAGTACTTATTTGGCTTATAGATATTAAAAATTTCAAAAAATGGACTGGTTTTTTTGTCATTTTTGGAATGAATCCGCTATTTATTTACGCATTGTCAATTCTGTGGGTAAAGTTCCTTATTTACGTGGTTAATTTTAATAGGTTATGTTTTAGAACATTGTGGGAAAAATAAATTTAGATACTCTTCCTCTATTCCCCTAAAAGTTTTCAGCGTTCCAATGTTGGAAGATATCACTCTGGCAAAATCCGCCAATGGATTAATTGCTCCCTTTACTTTCCTCAAAAACACAAACCAATTAAGATATTGGGGAAGATATTTTGTAGATATTCCATTGAATCGTGCCACCCATTTTTCATAGAGGCTGTCAAGTGAATTTACATGTTGAACATGGTAACACTTATCTTTAACATGTTGTCTAGTAGCAACAAATGTATGGTGTTCTAATTCTTTGGTCCCTGCCCAGGCAATAATTGATGGATGTGAATCTGAGCATAGTATATTTTTCTTGTCAACGAGCCCTCCAATAGTTTTCTCAATGCTTTCC
>JARGGF010000630.1 GCA_029210905.1 Bacteroidales bacterium
AAATGCGGAAGTTACGCTTACTCGTCCGGCTGATTTTTTTCAGTTGAAAGATGAAACTTATTTCGCCAATGCATCTGATTTTGTTAATTTGAAAGTTAACAGTTCTGACAGTCTTTCTCTTCATTATCAGGCTATTTTAATATTGCAGGAATGGTTGAAATTCAGACTAAAAGAAAACAACAATCTGGCATTGGTGAACCTGGATTTGACCCGGCTACAATTTGTGCACCGAAATTCAGTAAATCCCAAAAAAGAAGACCTTTACTTTAATGCGCTTACAAATCTGCAAAAAGATAATTCAGATAAAGAAGAGTACTCTGAAATTAGTTATTATATCGCTCAGTTTTATAAGAATAGGGCTGCAAAATATTTACCAGAAAATGAACAAACTGCTGAATACAAGTATGATAAGCGTAAAGCACTTGAAATTTGTGAAACTTCCATCGAAAAATTTCCTAATTCCTTTGGCGCACAGATGTGTAAAAGTCTTAAAGCGGAAATTTTAGCGGCTGCAATGAATTTTACTGTTGAAGATATTATTGGTCCCAATACTAAATTCCCATTATTGGTAAATTATAAAAATATAGCAAAGGCTTACGTTATGGTTGGGTCAATTGATCCAAAGCAACTCGATAAAATATACGAAAAAAGATATGGTGATAAATTGTACAATCAGCTTAAAAAATCTGTAAAGATTGTGCAAACTGGCATTCATGAACTTAAAGGAACCGATGATTATAACAATCATAATACTGAGTTATTATTGGAGCAGTTACCTATTGGTACTTATATTGTTTTCGTAGCCAATAATGAAAAATTTGATTATGATAAAAATACAACAAGCTATGCGGTAATTACTGTTACTGCTATTTCATATGTTCAAAGAACGATTAAAGATGGCTCAATAGAATATCATGTAATGAACAGAAATACAGGCCTTCCAATTAAAGATGTTGCCGTAAAAGCCTGGTACGAAGAGTACAATTACACCTTGCGAAAATACCAAAAAGTATTGTTGAATAATTATATAACAAATGCTGAAGGTTATTTTTTGATACAAGCAAACCGTGATTTGGGTTCTAAAAGTATTTATTTAGAATTTATCTATGGCAAGGATTATTATAATTCAAAAAATTCGAATTATTTATATTACAACAGTTATAACCAGTCAATGAGCCGAAAAGTTTTCCTTTTTACAGATAGGGCCATGTACCGTCCTGGTCAGACTATTTATTACAAGGGAATTATGCTCAGTACTGATGGTGAAAAAAGTGAAATTCTGGCAAATCAAAAAAGCACAGTAACACTCTATGATGTAAATTCACAGAAAGTTGGTCAACAAGAAGTTACCACAAACGAATTTGGTTCATTTAGTGGAAATTTTGTGATACCTAAAGGTTTGTTAAATGGGACCATGTATTTATATTGTTACAATAATTCAAAATATGTGACTGTTGAAGAGTACAAACGGCCAAAATTTAAGGCAGAAATATTGCCTTTAAAAGGAAATTATGTATTAAACGATTCTGTTACAGTAACCGGGAAGGCTACAGCTTTTGCTGGTTCTATGATAACAGACGCAAAAGTGAAATACCGTATTGTCCGGAATCCTGTGTGGCGAGGATGGTGGTATTGGCGCTTGTCTGCATCCGAAGTTCAAATGGCTGAAGGTGAAATTATTACAGATGAAAAGGGTGAATTTAACATTAAGTTTGTAGCATTACCTGATTTAAGCCTTGGAAAAAATAACCATTTACTATTTAATTATCAGATAAACATTGATGTAACTGATTTAAATGGAGAAACACAATCTGCCACAAAGAATATGTTGGTAGGATATACCTCATTGCAGCTGAGTCTGGCATTAAAAGAAAAAGTTGCTAAAGAAGAAATCGATAAAGTTGCTATTTCAACAACGAATGTTAACGGAGAGTTTGTTGAGGCTTCGGGGGAAGTGAAAATTTACAAATTGAAAAATCTGGATCAGGCGTTAAGAGAAAGGGTCTGGAATAAACCTGATGAATATAGTTATTCGAAAGATGAATGGAAAAATCTGTTTCCGGGTAATGTATATGGCGACGATAACAATCTGCGCTATCGTGAAACAGCCGAACTGCTTTTAACAAAACAATTCAATACTTCCGAATCGAAAGACCTGGATTTAAAAGAAGCCTCAAAGTGGGAGCCAGGTGTTTATGTTGCTGAATCCAAATCAATTGATGCGTTTGGTAACCAAATTGAATGGAAAAATTATTTTACACTCTATACTGGTGAGGGGAAAAACATTCCAGACAAAACTGTGGACTGGTTTGTGCCAATAAAAACATATGCAGAACCTGGTGAAAAGGTCAAATTCCTGATTGGCAGCTCATTAAGTGGCATTAATATACTTTATGAAATAGAAAATAAAGGAAAACTCCTTGAAAAATCATGGATAAAAACAGATGGATTTCAACAATCTGTGGAAATTCCTGTAAAAGAGGAATACAGGGGTAATTTTAGTGTCCACTTTACTTTTATTAAAGATAACAGGCTTTATAAACACGATGTAACCATAATTGTTCCGAGAACCAACAAAAAACTGGATATTACATTTGAAACTTTTCGTGATAAACTATATCCGGGACAGGATGAAGAATGGAAAATAAAAATTACCGGAAAAAATGGCGATAAAGTTGCAGCCGAATTTTTAACTACACTTTACGATGCTTCGCTGGATCAATTTAAGCCAAATAGCTGGAATTTTGATATCTACAGCAGTTATTATTCCAACCTGGACTGGAAAACCGGTATGTTTGGAACTGTTAAAGGGAGAGTGGTTTCAAAAAATCTTAATCCTTATGTTTCTATGCCTTATAGATCCTATAGTTATTTAAATTGGTTTGGGTTTAGCTATTATACTTATGACAGATATTATGCCTACGATTATGAATCTGGTGAAGAGGCTATGGATGAAGTAGTTATGGCTAATGAAGGAGTTAAAGAACGATCAAAAAACGGAAGAAAGAAAGCGCTTTTTGCCCCAAAATCGGAAATAATGGAAGAAAAAGTGGCAAATGGTGACGATGAAGTAGCAGTAGAAAGTGAAGAAGATGAAGAGGAACAAATATTTGATGCTGGAAAAAAAGTTGATATGGGTGATGTAAAAGTCCGCACCAATTTTAACGAAACAGCTTTCTTTTACCCTCATTTAGAGACCAATGCTGAAGGTGAAGTTCTGGTAAAATTTAAAATTCCGGAATCGTTGACCAGTTGGAAAATGATGGGATTTGCCCATACTAAGGATTTAAAATCTGGAATGGTTACCAACGAGTTAAAAACTCAGAAGGACTTAATGCTCTTGCCTAATGAACCGCGGTTTTTCAGACAACACGATATGATAGAATTTCCGGTTAAAATCAGTAATCTTACAAAGGATAAAATGTCTGGTGTTGCTCAATTAGAGTTATTTGACGCAATTACCATGAATCCTGTGGAAGGTATTTTTGACAAAAAAGAGCGTGCTGAAAAAAATTTCGAAGTAGATGGCGAAAAAAATACACTGCTGAGCTGGAAACTGACAATCCCTGATAATGTAAGTGCAGTGACTTACAAGGTTGTTGCCAAAGCTGGTAATTTTTCAGATGGCGAACAAAAAGCCCTCCCTGTGTTATCAAACCGGATGATGGTTACAGAATCGCTTCCGTTGGCCATAAGGGGCAAGCAATCAAAGGATTATGAACTGACAAAACTTGTAAAATCAAAAAAATCAGGTAGTTTAAAGAATTTTAAACTCACCCTTGAGTTTTCTTCAAATCCGGCGTGGTATGCAATACAAGCGTTGCCTTATATTATGGAATACCCTTATGAATGTTCTGAGCAGACTTTTTCCAGGTTGTATGCCAATAGCATCGCATCACATATTGCAAATTCAGCACCTAAAGTTAAACAGGTGTTCGATAG
>JARGGF010000631.1 GCA_029210905.1 Bacteroidales bacterium
AGCAAAAATAGCAGCAAAGACAATCATACAAGGGGTTACATGGATTTTTTAAGGGGCTTCAAAAAGGAAGTTCCGTTTTAACTTCATTAGCAAATTTGGCAACATTACTTTTTGTACTGTTATTTCTTTCTCGAAATAATTATCTTCTGCTATGTTCTTCATCCATAGCGAATAAGCTCTGAGCTTGTATATTCCTCCAGGCGATTCATCAGCTAGATGAAAGTCCCCATTTGATCTTCCTTCCAGAGAAAGTAATCGAAGAGTTTTTTCAACTTTCCCATTGGGGTTAATTAAATCAACATAAATAATATCGCTTATTTCACTGGGACAATGCACATTACGATCAACAGTCCAGGCACTAAACCAAATATCTTCACCGGGTTTATAAAAAGCCCGGTCGGTTTGCAGGTAAATTTGCTCTTCAGTTTGCTTTGTGGCAATAGTATTGCTTACTTTATCTGTAAAGACAAAAATTGAAAACATTGATGCGCAGATTATTAATAGAAAGTGCTTCATGATATTTTGTTTTAAGTTTATAATCTTAAATCTTAAAAACAAACTTATAACTTATTTTTCAGTTTTACAACTATATTCTTAGTTTTTTAACTGTTTTCTAAGGTGAACTTTCATTATACCTGAATATCAGCATTTTGAGTGAAAATATTAAATTATAGTTAAAAATGTTTATGGCCATTTGTGAAAGGACATGATCATTTCCTCATAATTCGTATCTTTGCTTTAAATCTAATATTATGACTGAATTCAGGGAAAAATATATCAACCCATTTACCGACTATGGTTTTAAAAAACTTTTTGAAACTGCAGAAATTGCAAAATTCAGTAAGGAAGAATATCAAAATTATGAAGACAGTTTGAAATACTACAGAGATCTTAAAAATTCACTAGACACTGCAAGAGAAGAAGGACGTGAAGAAGGACGTGAAGAAGGTGAAAGAAAAAAACAAATTGAAATCGCCAGAGGCATGAAAAGAGATGGACTGTCAATTGAGCTAATTGTAAAATATACGGGACTTTCAAAGAATCAAATTGAAGGATTGGATGTTTAACTGCAATTAGTAGCATACATAAATTCTATAAAATAACTGCTAAAGTTTTTTGACAGTTCAGGAAAATGAAATCACCTGAAACTTTATTTTTGTACTCGCCAAATAAATACTTCTACAACATAAACATCATAATAATCAGGTATCCTAACAATATTTACATCCGTTAATAAGTTGTTTTTCCCAAACATTGAAAACTTTGTATATTAGCGCTCTAAAATTAGTGTTTGCCTCATGTTAAAAGAAAATTTTATAAACTATCTGGAGCAGGGAATTCTAAATAATTGGGAATTTAATGCGCTTTCCGACTACAAAGGTGAAACTTTCACCTATGCCGAAATTGCCGGTCATATAAACTATTTCCATCAGCTTTTTGAAAAAACAGGGATAAAAAATGGGGATAAAATTGCTTTAATAGGTAAAAATTCCGCCCGCTGGTGCATGTTATACCTGGCAGTTGTTAGCTACGGAGCTGTAATTGTGCCTATCCTGCCTGATTTTAAATCAGATGATTTGCATGAAATTGTTAATCATTCGGATGCTGTGCTTCTATTCGCTGGTGGAATGATAAGCGGAAGACTGGATGCAAGCAAAATGCCCAATCTAACGGGGATTTTGGCAATAGATGACTTTTCAATAATGCATACTTATTCATCTCAATTAAAAGATGCACACAGTTTAAATGAACTAGCAGAAAGTGTTGATGCAATTAAACAGAACAAAAAAGCTTTTTCACTGGCTTATGTCTCTAATGCAAATTTAGCTGTAATCAGCTACACATCAGGCACTACCGGGTTTACAAAAGGGGTAATGATCCCTCACAACAGCCTGGCAGCCAATGTACGTTTTGCCCAGCGCAACATGCCATTAAAAGCCGGCGATAAAATTGTGTCCTTTTTGCCACTGGCCCATGCTTTTGGGGCAGCCTTTGAATTTTTATTTCCTTTTTCTGTGGGTTGCCATATTACCATTTTAACCAAAACCCCATCACCACAAATTATTATTAAGGCTTTTGAGGAAATAAAACCTGCCCTTATTTTATCAGTTCCCCTGGTAATTGAAAAAATATATAAAAATAAGTTATTACCAGTTTTACGAAAGTGGCATATAAATTTATTACTCTCATTACCAGTAATTAATAAAATATTGTTCAAGAAATTCAAAGCTAAACTAAGCGATGTTTTTGGGAATAATTTCCAGGAAATTATTATAGGTGGGGCACCTCTCAATAAGGAAGCTGAAGCATTTTTCAGAAAAATGAATTTCCACTTTACTGTTGGATACGGAATGACTGAATGCGGTCCTCTTATCAGCTATGAAAAATGGACTAAATTTGTCCTTGGATCATCGGGTAAAGTAGTTGATACTCTTGAAATTAAGATAGACAGTACAGATCCTGAAAATATACCCGGTGAAATTATGGTGCGGGGCGAAAATGTGATGTTGGGATATTACAAAAATGAAAAAGCCACCAAAGAAATACTTGAGGAAGATGGTTGGCTGCATACCGGAGACCTGGGGTTGATAGACAAAGAAGGCAATATTCATATCAAGGGCCGGAGCAAAAGTATGATTTTAGGAGCCAATGGTAAAAACATTTATCCGGAAGAAATTGAAGCAATTTTTGATAACCGCTTTGCAGTAGGCGAATCATTAATTGTTCACCGAAATGACAAATTGGTGGCTCTTATATATCCTGACTTTGAGACTGTTGAAAAGGAAAACATCACCCCTGAAGAACTGCTAAAATTATATGAGCATCACAAAAAAGCAATAAACCAGAAATTGCCTGGCTATATGAATGTTGCTATGGTAGAGATTCAACATGAGGAATTTATTAAAACACCCAAGAAAAATATAAAACGATTTTTGTATAATTAAGATTTTGACAATAAGTATAGAATCAGAAAGACTAAAATGCAAAGAATTCATGCTATCTATTGAATAGATATCACAGCCTTATTACCTCGAAGCCAGAATAACTTAATTTTAGGAGTGTTCGCTCGTTCAAAATTTTTATATTCAATTTAGCACTCCTACCAGGTAAGCAACCAGATCGAATCAGAAAGCAATTTCCAATAGGTAAATTGCTTTCAAATTATTGCTTCTATAAATTAGGGAGCTGGATACAACCTCGAGCTTCAAATGAGTATCACAGGCAAACCTGAATCAACATAGTCCGGTTTAATATCCTATATTCCAATGAAATATATTAATATTTTTCAAATTCCTGGTCTTCTTCCTGCTCATCAGACATATCAATTTTAAAAGATCTGGGCAGATTTTCAGCAGACTTATTTTTTTCAACCTCTTTTTTGCTGTCCTTGAACTGGACAATTTTTGAAGATTGTAATAGAGAATTATTTGTCTTTTTATCAATCTTTAATCCCTTAATTTTAAAAAATGAAACCAGGGTTTTCAGGCGCTCTGCCTGACCAGCCAATTCCACAGCATTGCTGGCAATTTCTTCCGATGAAGCTGCACTTTGTTGCACCACATTGTTAAATTCCTGAATGGCTTTATTAACCTGATGAGCCCCACTGTTTTGATCCACGCTTGCACTTGCTATTTCCAGAACCAAGGCTGTAGACTTTTCTATAAGAGGTAGTGTTTTATTAAGTAAATTTTCTGCGTCAATTGTAAATTTCAGACTACTACTGGCTAAAGTAACTATCTCATCGGCAGCTACTTTGCTTCGTTCAGCCAGTTTGCGTACTTCTGAGGCTACTACAGCAAAACCTTTTCCATGTTGGCCTGCCCGGGCTGCTTCAACAGCTGCATTGAGTGCCAAAATATTTGTTTGAAATGCTATTTCATTGATAATTTGTATTTTTTCAGCTATAATTTTGCTTGAGTGGACAGCTTTTGATGAAAAAGC
>JARGGF010000632.1 GCA_029210905.1 Bacteroidales bacterium
TTTAACAACAAGTAATACCTAAAATTTATTAACCAAAAAAAATCGATTTTTATAGACCACCATTTGAATTACTTTCAGATTCCGGAATTGGGAAAAAAGAATGGCTGTTTAAATTAAAGTTTGAAGCTCCGGGTTTTCCGCTGTTGTGCATTCTGTCTTCCAAAAGGCCCCATCTTCTTAAGTCAAAAAAGCGCTGGCCTTCCATGGCGAATTCCATAATTCTTTCATGGATAATCTGGTTTTTAACTTCTGTTTTACCTGAACCTGTCATAGCAGGCATGTGGGCTCTCGTCCTTACCTGGTTTATGTAGGGAATAGCTTCAGCTGTCCTGTTTAATTCATTCAGGGCTTCTGCGTACATTAATAGAACATCTGCATATCTTAACAGGTGTTCATTAATGGGAGATTCCCACTGAAACATTTCATCTTCGGTAGCCGGCAAATATTTTGTAAAGGCAATTTTCCTATCAGTACCAAAAAGATCATCATAAGCATATCCCCAAATCCCACTGTTGGGATCATCAAAAAGCAGGCTTGAGTAGAGACGGTCGTCGAACATTCCACCTGTGGCAATCTGTCCTTCACTTTTCATTTGCTGCAACAAATAATCAGTACCGCGTATTTCATCCCAGCCTCCGAGTTCACTAACAGCAATCCAGTATTGTTTAGGAAATTTATAGTATACCCCATTATCTTCTGAGGCGGCAAACTGAATTTCGAATAAAGATTCGTTACTGTTTTGGCCAGTACCATCAAACAGACTTCTGAAATTGTTTTGCAGACTGTACAATCCGCCATCAATTACCTGCCAAAGTGCATCAGCAGCTTTCTGATAATATTCTTCAGCCTTTGCAGTTTCTTCACCTGCCCTGTACAGCAAAACTTTTCCCAGCATGCCATAAGCTGCTTCTTTTGTAGCGCGTCCCACATTATCATTTGATAGTTCGCTTTTTGATGGCAATGAAGGAATGGCTGCTTCAAAATCAGAAACTATTTGATCCCAAACTGCAATACGCTCTGCCAAACCCTGATCCAAATCACTTTCGCTGTTGATTGAATGAACCCTTAAAATGATCTTCTCCCAATTACAAATTAATTTGAAATTAAAGAAAGCTCTCAGAAATTCAGCTTCTGCAACAATCTGGTTTTTATCTGCTTCCGTAATTTGTTCAGCCGACATTCCACCCACTTTTTCAATTACCTGGTTAGCATAGTTAATACCCCTGTAGTTGGAACGCCAGTATTCCGAACATTGCGTATTTGAACTGGTATTTGAGAAAGTTGAAATTTGCATCCAGTCCGGATAGTTTGCCGCATCGGCTCCTGGCTCGCAAAGATCTGAGCGATAGGTGTCGATCACATATTTTACTTCAGCATAGCCCCAATAACTGATGGTATACTCAATCTGTGCATAAACAGCGGCCAGGCCGGCTTCAGCATCGGATTTATTCCTCCAGAAGTTTTGGGATGTAAGCTGATCAGGCGATTTTTGTTCAAGAAAATCTTTGGAGCAGGCTGTTAAAAGCGCTGCTAAAATAAAGATGTATATTAGTTTTTTCATTTTTCAATATTTAAAATTAGAAACTTAATTGAAGCCCAAAAAGAACTGTTTGCACCATTGGGTAAAAAGATCTGTCAATTCCCTGGCTAAGTACATCCGTACGGCCAACCTCGGGATCAATTCCGGTATAGGAGGTAAGTGTTAACAGATTTTCTGCACTTACATAAAGTCTGCAAGTTTCTATTTTTACCCTGTCCAAAATAGATTTTGGTACGCTGTAGCCCAACTGAATGTTCCTTAGGCGAATAAAACTTCCATTCTCCAGAAAACGGGTTGATTCGCGGCTGTTCTGGTTTGGATCTCCCAAAACTGCCCTGGGGATATCAGTGTCAGTATTTTGTGGTGTCCATGCATTTACCGAGCTACTTAAAAAGTTGTAATTACTTTCCAGTCTTTGATAATAATACCTGTTTCCGTTGTATATTTTGTTTCCGGCAACGCCATAAAACATAACAGACAAATCAAAGCCATGATATTCAGCATTTAGTGAAAGGCTGTATTCAACTTTGGGAATACCAGTACCCTGATAAGTTTTATCTTTTTCGTCAATAGTACCATCATTGTTAATATCTTTAAATTTAATATCACCAGCCAAAGCATTAGGCTGATAAGAATCGCCATCTGAGTTTACATAAGCAAAAGCTTCTTCATCAGTCTGGAAAATACCATCGGTTTCGTAAAGGAAAAAGGCACCAATTTCATAACCCACTTTAGTAATTGTCGGAAAATGGGCATCACCATATTTAAGCCCTTCGCCGTAAAGCTCCTGATCGTCGTTGGCCAGTTTTAATACTTCATTTTTAATGGTGGTAAAGGTTCCGCTAATTTGATAATTAAAATCGTTTACCTTGTTTTTGTAGCTGATTTCCAGTTCAACACCCTGATTTTGTATCTGACCGATATTTACAATCGGATTTAGAATACCGGAAGACAAAGGAACTTTTTTAGTCACCAGCATGTCATTTGTTAATTTGTTGTAATAATTTACAGAACCCGACAATTGAGCATCGAATAAGCCAAAATCAATACCCAGGTTGATAGTTTCTGTTTCCTCCCAATGAAGGTTTTTATTTTCCATTCCTTGTGCAATGCTTCCCGGCCAATGATTGCCTGCGGTACCGCGTACATATCCTAAAGAATATCCCCTCCAGTCAGTAACTGTTGAAATAAGGGGCATCCAGTCGTAATAGCCCAAAGTAACTTCGTTTCCTAATTTACCCCAGCTGGCACGTAGTTTTAATTCGCTGAATGGCAAGTCTTTCATAAAAGCTTCTTCGTGCAGTTTCCAACCTAAAGCAAGTGAAGGGAAATTTCCAAATCGTGCATCCGGGCCAAATTTTGAGGAACCATCCCTACGGAACGTTGCCTGAAACAGGTATTTATTGTTGAAACTATAATTTAACCTGCCAAGTACCGAAGTTCTGTTATAAATCCACTCCGAGCCGCCTGCCGAGTATGTACCTCCGGCGCCTGCATTCAGCGTGCTAAAGTTTTCATCTAAAAAACCACCCGGCTCTGTTGTCTCTACTATTTCTCCATTTTCTACGGTACGAATAGTTTTTTTCCCTTCTACGGCGGCATTCATCCATTTATTTACTGTTGATGAAGCTGTGTAACCTGCAAGTAAATCAAAATTGTGTTTCCCTGTGGTGAAATTATAGGTCAGCAGGTGTTCCATAGTTTGTCTGCGCCAGTTAGCTCTAAATTCACTCACTGTGGGATAGTTATGTGGTTCTTTCAGGTTTACAATGTAGCGCGGGGCATGTGCATTGGTATGATCATTGCTGTTTTCGTGTCCCAGGTTTACCTTATAGTTCAGCCCTTTCAGAATATTTATTTCTGCAGACAAGGATAATGTCGTGTACTGGGTAGTAGTCAATTGAGAATTATAAAAATTGATACCCACGGGATTGTTGTTACTTGGCATTCCATTATCCAGCGGAGCCACTCCATAACCAAATTCCTGTGCAGGATCGTAAACCGGAATTAATGGAAGAATCTCGTTCACTTCGCGAATGCTGAATTTTACCGGGTCATTCTCAGTTTCGGTATAAGAAAGGTTGGTTTGAAGTTTGAACCTCGATTTTTTGATCTCGGCGTTGGCCCTGATGGCGCTTTTGTTAAAGCTGTTACCAATCAGAGTTCCCTGCTCATCAACAAACAAGCCTGATACACTGTAGTTAAGCAATTCATTTGCCCCACTTACCCGTAAATTGTAATTTTGTCTGAGTGCGTTTTTAACGGCCACTTCTTTTTGCCAGTCGGTATCATAAACCGGAGGGTTTACAATGTACCCGGGCAGGCCTGTGCCAGCATTTTCATACATGGATTGGGACACTTTCAGGTATTCTTCCCGATTAGCCATGTCTAATT
>JARGGF010000633.1 GCA_029210905.1 Bacteroidales bacterium
AATATTTGTAACAAAATATTTACACGAAACCAGGTTTTTAGTTTCATTTTTAACTAGCTTATAATCTGTTCTATATGAATCACAGGCTTTGAAATCTATTACATCTTTTGCCAATTCAGTGTGTAATTCCCGGGGCTTGCCATCATCGTCTACTCGTCCCCAATCATAAATTCTATACGTAATATCTGATGTTTGTTGTATTTCAGCAAGCATAATACCCCTTCCAATAGCATGAACCCTACCAGCAGGGATAAAAAAAACATCGCCTTCCTTCACCTTTTCAGCATTCAGTAATTCGCTCAAATTGCCAGATTGCAGCGCAGTTAAATAGGTTTGCTTATCGGTATCATTTTTAAAGCCGCTTATTAATTCAGCATCTTCATCTGCCTGCAAAACATACCACATTTCGGTTTTTCCATACGCATTATGTCTTTCTTTTGCCACCTCATCATCAGGATGGACCTGAATTGATAATACATCCTGCGCATCAATAAACTTGATCAATAAGGGAAACTCTTCACCAAATTTCAGGTAAACCTGCTCGCCTATTAAATCGCTCATATATACTTCAATAAGTTCCTGAAGTGAATTGCCTTCCAAAAAACCATTAGAAACTTTTGAAATATCTCCTGCCACGCAGGAAATCTCCCAGCTCTCGCCTATTTTAGTATCATTACGCGCTTTTTTACCTAATAACTCAGAAAGTTTTTGGCCACCCCAAATTTTCTCTTTTAAGACTGGGGCAAATTTTAATGGATAAAGTCCTTCAAACATTGTAAAATTGATTTGTTATATTAAAATTAATAAATCTTACTTGTTGTGCAAATTAATTATTAATCATATTGCACGATTTTCGGTATTAAATTTGATTTAAAAAAAAATATGTTCATTCAATTGGCAAAATAAACTATTTTTTTCCAAGCTTTATGTAATGAATCATTTAAATTAATGAAAGAAAAAATTACAATTTATGGGTTGTTTTATATATATTTGGGCAATTATAGCGCAGCGTAATCATTTTTTTAATAAATTTTGACAAATAATTGGTATTTGTTACTTTTAATCGATTTAATATAAAATAAACCCACTTTAAATTTCAAATACGATAACAAAAGTGTTGAACAGCACATCAATAAGAATATGAGCAAATCAAATATCTTAGGCATTAAAAATCGCTTTCTCATTTTCACAGGAGTAATTGCAGTAGCAGCAATAATTATTATAGTTCTATTTATCCAGTCAGTTACTAAGCTGGAAAGGAACAATCACAACAAGGAAATAATTGATGAATTGATGGTGGAATATCAATCAATGCAAAAGTTTGAACAATTATTTATGTCTCATTACTCCGAGGATCAGCCTTTTTTCAAATCCGGTAACAATAAATACTTAAGAAGCCATGAAACTGCTTCTAAGCATTTTGATGAAATACTTTCACAAGTTGAGATAGACAACGATAATGAACAATTAGATTTAAAAAACAGGCTGGACAGGCTTAAAGCAATTAATACAAATTATCAGGACTTATTAAAAGAAACAGCCAACCGGATCTATTTGAGAGGTTCTGCAAATACTGGTACCATTGGAGAATTGAATCAAAATGCTAAAAGAACGCTTGAGCTAACAGCCTCAAGTTCACTAAACAGCCTTGTAGTAAAATTAAACAATAACTTAAAGGATTACCTGTTAGATAAAGACCCAAAATATTCGAAGGAATTTACCAATATTTTTAAGCAGGTAAGTTTTTTGATTGATGGCAACCAAATTAGCAATGAAATTGCAATCACCGATGATTCAACATTAATTAATGAGAACACTGGCGGGAATAAACAACTTGTTGAAGAATTAAATAAATACAAAACAAACTTCAGAAACCTGCTTAAATATGATCAACAGATTGGAATTAATTCAGCCGAAGGTTTAAGGAAAAACCTGAAAGACGAAGCTGCAAAATTTGATCCAGAGCTTTCTGGTTTAAAGACTAATTTTCAGACTATTAAAGACAATTACGAACAGCGATCAATTTGGGTTTTTGTTATAATCAGTGCAATATTGCTGTTAATTATCATACTATACAGTTTAATTTTTTCAACTTCGCTTTCTAACTCACTCTCTAAACTAAATAACTACTTATTACCAATCAGTAAAGGTCTTTTGCCCGATAAATTGCTCACGCTTAGACAAGATAATGAACTTCAAAAAATGGTTAATTCAATCAATGAATTAATTGAAGGTTTGAAAAAGACCACAAGTTTTGCTGAGGCAATTGGACGTGGAACTTTTGGGACTAAGTTTGAACCATTAAGTAAACAGGACGCCCTGGGTAACTCTTTGCTTGAAATGCGTAAAAACCTTATTAAAGCGCAGGAAGATGAGAAAAAAAGGCAAGAAGAAGACAATTTAAGAAAGTGGGCAAACGAAGGTCTGGCCGAATTTAACGAAATATTACGACAAAGTGCCGGAGACATTGACGAACTTACTTTAAGTATTGTTCGCAACATTGTAAAGTTTCTGAAAGCCAACCAAGCTGGTTTGTTTTTGATAAATGATACCAAAAAAGAAGACATTCACCTTGAATTAATTGCAACCTATGCTTATGATCATGAGCGAAAAAAGCAGAAAAAAATATATCTTGGTGAGGGATTGGTTGGAATGTGTGCCGTAGAAAAATCAACGGTCTACCTTGAAGATATTCCGCAGGGATATCTTAGTATCAGCTCCGGACTGGGAGGTTCAAGTCCACGCAGTTTATTAATAGTTCCGCTGAAACTTGAGGATGAAATTTTTGGGGTTATGGAAATTGCCTCCTTTAACAAATTCAGACCCCACGAAATAGAGTTTGTTGAAAGGGTTACAGAAAGTATTTCATCTACACTTTCATTAGCAAAAATAAATACAAGAACAGCAGTTCTGCTTGAAAAATCGCAAAGACAAGCTGAAGAAATGGCTGCCCAGGAAGAAGAAATGAGGCAGAATTTTGAAGAACTTCAGGCTACCCAAGAAGAATCAGCCAGACGCGAAGCTGAAATGAGTAGTATTCTCCAGGCGATTAATAATTCATCTTTAGTAGTTGAATTTGACCTTAATGGTTATATTATTAATGCCAATGAAGCCATCCTAAAACTTTTAGGCCTGCAGGCCAATGAATTATTGGGCAAACATCAGGGTGATTTTGAGAAAATGGATGAAGCAAACATCCGTACAGAAGAATTTTGGGAAAGATTAAGAAAAGGTGAGATTATTACTGAAAGTCATAAAATAACTGTAGACAGTGAAATTCGCTGGTTACACGAAGTTTATACTCCAATATTAAATGCTGAAGGCGAACCTTATAAAATTCTTAATTTAGCTACTGATATTACTGAAAGTAAAAAACTTGAGCAGGAGTTGATGGAAAAGGCTGAGGAAATGGCCTTCCAGGAAGAAGAATTGAGGAAAAATTTGCTTGAACTGGAGCAGACTCAAAACGAAATGAACATAAAGCAGGAAGAACTAAAAAAAGCGAATGAACAAATAAAAGCTAACGAAAAGTATCTTCAGGAATCCATTGAATCGGCCAAAGAGCATGAAAGAAGACTGAAAACCAGAAACGCAGAACTGGTGGAACGAGAGGTTGAATTTGCCAAGAAAATACAAGATTTAGAGCTTTCTAATAAAAAGCTAAAATTAGATAATGAAGATTATGAAAAGAATCAAAATAAATTAGTTGCAAGCGAAAATATGCTTAAAAAATTCTTAAAAGAATCAAAAGACGAAAACAAAAGAAATGCTGAGCAGCTAATAATTCTGGGAGAAATTGAAAGTATTCTGGAGGAAAAAATTGACAAACTTACTCTGGAAATAAAAAGATTAAAAGAGGCTGTTTAAAAAGACAAAGAGGTCTGATTTATCAGCCTCTTTTTTTAATTATAACCGTAAACATGCATCACCTT
>JARGGF010000634.1 GCA_029210905.1 Bacteroidales bacterium
CAAACCCCTGTTTCTCAGGAGAAAAGAATATAGGGATATTTTTTTCGGAGTTGCTGTTGATTATGAATTTAAAAATGAACAATTGCTTACTAACACAGAAATTCATGTTTTTGAAAAACAGCAGGTTAAGTCTATAAAAACCGATGCAAATGGATTATTAAAATTCAGTCCTTCAATTGATTTTAAGTTGGATTATTCTAAAACCAATGAGGCCTTCAATTTCATTTTTAAAAAGGACCAAACCTTATTTTCTGACCGATTATTGCTATTACCCTCTGATTGGATGTTACGTTATGCTAAAATTACCTCCTCCAAAGTTCCAGTAATGGAGAAATTATCAGAAAAACCAATTTCTTATGTTCGTGAAGGTATGTTGTATAAAGTACTTATGGAAAATGATGAATGGATTAATATCATGATGGGTTCAAAAGAGGGCTGGATTGAATCAAATAAAGCAGAGTTATTTTATGCAACACAAATAAAAACTGATCTATCTGACGCAATTAAAAATTATGTAATTGACGAAATGCAAAAGTGGCTCAAACAGGGAGAGTTTGAACTTCCTGAAGATTATCTTAAGCGAATTGCTAAAAAAGATGAGCAGTTGTTAGTTTTTACCAACCAAGCCATGGATGTATTTCAAAAGGAATACACTAGTTTTTTCGATTGGAAAAAATCAACCATTAGTCGCTACGATCCTAATGGACAAACTTTTAAGATTCAAATTCCTGAATTAGAAGAAATTGTAATTAGTGTACCAATTGAAAAAGCAAGGGGATTTAAAGAAAATTGGGATGCTAATGTATTTAAAAATCAGGAATTTACATTGGTAGATGGCATTTGGAAACTTGTGGCACTGGAAATTGAAGATCCACAGCAAAATTTCACCACCCGCTTCGATAGCAATATTGCCAATAATTATGACCCTACCAATCAGTTTGCATTTGATTTGTCTGATTTTAAAATTGAGATTCCTGATGTTTCAATTAAGCAAGATATTGGCACACAAGATTCTGATAATGAGCTTGATAATTATAGTATAAAAACTGATTTACCACAAACAAAAATGTCGCAGCCCGATGCTATTGCTGTAGTGATTGGCAATGCATATTATCAGAAAACTGCTCCGGTTAACTTTGCCATTAACGATGCCCAATTGATGAAACTGTACCTTACCAATGTACTGGGTTTTAAAGAGGGCAATGTTATTTTTGTGATGAATGCCACCAAAGCCGAGTTTGAAGGTTTATTTGGCAGTGAAAACAATTATAAAGGCAAGTTATTCAACTACATAAAGCCCGATGTATCTGATGTTTTTATTTCTTATTCAGGGCATGGGGCACCAAATCCAGAGACCAGAGATGCTTACTTTATTCCCACCGATTGCGACCCCGATTATGTTGAATTACAAGGTTATGCCCTAAAAACCTTCTACCGTAACTTAGCTAAACTACCTGCTAAAAGTACGACAGTGGTACTCGATGCTTGTTTTTCAGGAGCCGGGGTTATAAAAAACATTAGTTCGGTGCGTATTAAACCAAAAGATACTGAAGAAGATATA
Source organism: Bacteroidales bacterium (assembly GCA_029210905.1). GTDB lineage: Bacteria > Bacteroidota > Bacteroidia > Bacteroidales > NBLH01 > NBLH01. The sequence goes on from JARGGF010000634.1 coordinate 1,562, forward strand.
AAAAACAGTGCAATTTTTAGTTCATCAAGTGGTACGCAGGTTTCATCGTGGTACCACCAAAAAAGACAGGGAATATTTACTTATTTTTTCCTAAAAGCAATACACGACCATAAAAATGCTGATGCGAATAAAGATAATGATCTCACATTCAATGAGATCTATGATTATATTTCAGATAAAACCAATGGAATTCCATATTATGTCAGAAGGCTGAATGCAGTGGAACAAACGCCGGTGTTGAAAGGAAGTAATGTGGAGAGGATGTTGGTTAGGTTTGAGTAGGAAAGTTTTATTAAAAATAGGTATTTAAGGCAAATTCAAATTGGCTGATAAAAATATGCTTAATGCAGCTCAAAAACTTAACAAATATAGCTCAAAAATGATTAGATTTGAGCTGCATTCTGACTAATATTGAGCTGCAATTTTATAGTTATCCTGGTTACTCAATCACTTGAGCACAAAAAGAAATAAATTTCAATTAGAAATTAACCTGCATTGGAACTTTCCCTTAATAAAAACTATTTTCTAATTTTGATAAAGAAAAATAACAATGATCCCAATCTCCCTAACCCTTAAAGGCATTTACTCTTATCAAACCAAAGAGCAAGTAATTGATTTTAATCACTTAAGCTCTGCTGGTTTGTTTGGTATCTTTGGTTCGGTGGGTAGTGGAAAATCAACCATCCTGGAAGCCATATCCTATGCCTTGTATGGTGAAACTGAGCGCTTGAACAGGCGCGAAAACAGGGGATATAACATGATGAACCTGAAATCGGATCAATTACTGATTGACTTTATTTTTAAAAATGGTGCTGATAATCAGGAATATAGGTTTATTGTAAAGGGACGTAGAAATACCAAACGTTTTGATGATGTGAAAACATTTGACAGACAGGCATTTAAAAAAGTAAAAAATGATTGGTTGCCAATTTCTGCCGATGCTGCAGAAGAAATCACCGGATTAAATTATGTAAATTTTCGGCGGACTATCATCATTCCCCAGGGTCGTTTCCAGGAATTTTTGCAACTGGGTGATACAGACAGGACCCGCATGATGAAAGAACTTTTTCAGCTTGATCGTTTTGATTTGTATGATAAAACCCGGGGATTAGAATACAAAAACCAGAATCAGATAATCAATGTTGAAGGACAATTACAACAGTTGGATGAAGTTTCAGAAGAAAGAATTGTAGAAATTACGAAACAAATTACAGACCTAAAGAATTTGATGCTGGAAAATCAGCAAAAGCTAAAAGAAAAAGAAGCAAAAGTGGCTGAGATGAAATCTTTAGCTGAACTATTTGAAAAAATCAGATTACATGAGCTTGACTTGAAACAATTGAATTTTCAAAAACCTGAATTTGAGAAGCTTAAACTTCAGTTAAAAGAATACCAGAATTGTTTGCTCCAATTCAAAAATAAAATAGAAAAACTGGCAGATGATAAAAAGAAATACGAAGTTCTGACACACGAAATTTCGGCTGCTCAAAAACAATTTGAACAACTGCAGCAAGAACTTGAAAAACTGGAACTGACATTTAATATTTTAAAAGACCAGTATGCTGAAAAAGAAGTCCTGAAAAATGAAGCATCTGCATATAGTAAAATATTAAATATCAAACAATTAAAAAATGAAATTCAGTTACTTCAGGGAAGAGAACAAAATGGAAAAAGGACACTTGAGAATACTGTTGGAATCATTGAAAAACTAGAAAAAGAACGGGACAAGGTAAGATCGGAAATTCAGCAATTAAAAAATAATCAGCCGGATATTTCAGAGTTGGCCCGAATTAAGACCTGGTACGTAGAGCTGAACAATCTGATCAAAGAGTTAAAAAACGCAGAGCTTCAGATTGAAGGCAATTTGGAAAAAAAAGTGCAGCATCATACCGAAATAGTAAAATTAGCTAAAAAAAATGGGCTCCAACTGAAAGAGATTGATAATGCGTTTATTCATTCACATTTTGCAAATGGAATCGAAGCGCTTGAGCAGGAAAAAGAAGCCTTTGAACTCGAATTGAAACACTTAAATGTCAAACATGGTTTAATACAGTATGCTGAAAATCTTATCGAAGGCGAAGCATGTCCGGTTTGTGGTTCAATACATCATCCCGATAAAATGGAAGCAGCTGATTTGTCTGAAAAAATTAAAAATTATGAAAACAAGCTAAAATCAACCAAAGAAAACATTAAAACATTTAGTGAAGCAGATAAAATTATTGGTAAGAAATTGATTGAATATCAGGTTGTTGAAAACCAATTAAATGAGGCAATTGAAAAAAGCAAAGAGCTAAAGTCAAATATCGAAAAACACAACAATTCTTATCAATTTGAGCAGAAATTAAAGGAAGAAGAAGTTGAAAAAACAT
>JARGGF010000635.1 GCA_029210905.1 Bacteroidales bacterium
CAAATAAATCTCCATAATCACCTCTTTCCCTCCAATCAAATAATTTAGAAAATAATTTTCCATATTTTGCATCTATTTTTGAAGTATTCACAAATTCATTCCCAAACATTCTCCGGACACCAGCATGAGATTTGGCATCTATTCCATTTTTTAAAAGTAATGCAATCAAGGCATAAAAAAGAGAATAATACAACCTGTTTACAGAAGCATTCCAGCTCGAATTTTCATAAAGCAGAATGGCATCTTTTAAACTTTGTTTTGACTTTTCGAGCCTGTATTTTATATAATCATCAATTGAACCTTTTTCAATCATAACTTAATGCCTTCACTTAAAATGGTTTTGTATAAAGGAGTGATTGATAGCTTATTATCCCAATATTTTTTTGAATATGTGATCAATGTAATTACCTGACCAGATTCAAGTTCAATTGGATATACCTCATTACGAAATTCATCTTCAGCTTTCAAAAAATTTTCATATTCTGATAATATCAGGATATCCCAATCCGAATTTTTTTTTGCATCACCACGGGCTCTCGAACCAAAAAGAAAAATATCTGCCCCTGGCTCTATGGATTTTATAGAATCACGGATACGCCTTAGTAGTTTTGTTTCAAGCTTGTTCATAAAACAAATATACAAATTAATGTGCTTACTTAAATTGGTGCATAAAAAATCAATTTATAGATAATTCACCTGAAAACTCTTTCAATGCCGCACACGCATAAACCAATGGATACATTTCTTCATAATACCATAACGAAGCAAAATACAGGCCTATTGGACTGGCTTCCAAATCGTTGTTACTAATTTTTTGGATTAAAAAATTAATACCTTCAGTAGTTTCATCCAATTTCCCACATAAAATAAGTGCTCTAATTGTTAATGATGTTTCCTCAATACTAACCGGAGTATCTTTGCTTCCACCCCAGCCTCCATTTTCATTTTGTACCGATAGCAGAAAATCAGCACCTTGTTCTATCATTTTATCTGCATTTGTAATGTCTTTTTCTCTTAATTCACAGAGGCCCAAAAGCACCTGGGAGGTCCCGTAAACAGGATTTTGATGTTGCTTATCGTGCTCGTTTCCAAACCATAATGGAAACCAGGATCCATCATTATTTTGAGTTCTTTGTAAAAAACTTACCGCTTTTTTTATAGATTTATCTATTTTGTGTACCATGTTTTTATCCACCTCATCAGTCCAGCAAAGGAAAGCACGAATAACATGTGCAGTAATATCAGGGCAACTGGCATCAAAAGGCAATTTTCCCCAGCCTTTGCAGAATGTCGGAAATCCCCCATCATTGTTTTGTATACCCAATAACCATTGTATACCCATTGTTGCGGATGAAATACTTTCCTCTGTAACTCCCGCCAGTCGTTGTAATGCTAATAAAGCGCCGGAAGTATCGTCGCCATCTGGTACACCACCTTCAAGATGAATCCAGGCCCAACCACCGGGATGTGTTTTGGTAAAAGGGTGCACATTTTTATGTTGTTGTGTGTATAAACCATTCACTAACTGCTTTGTATCAAGATTGGAAAAGGTTTCATTACTAAAAGCATTTACTGCTAGCGTAGTTACCCAGGTTGCCAAACTGGTATCAATGGGCCAACTGCCATCATTACGTATCGAATTTTGTAAAAACTTTTCTGCATTGCTACAGACTGTATGTTGCTTAAAATCAGCGCCCACCATAGTCATTAAAACAAAACCTGTAAGTGGAATTGCTTCCAGAAAGCCTCCATTTTTTGGTTGTTTTTCACTTAAAACTTTTAATACTTTAGGTGTTATCCATTTGTTAATCAATAATATGAGTGGATTTTTCGGCGGATCCATTTTTTGTTTCACCAATCCCATAGATATTAAAGCCGGAATTGCATAACTTACCACTGATAAATTAAACCACTTAAAAAAGCGATCGGGTAAGGCGGCAAGTTGAAAAGGTAGTTGCGGAACGTGTACCCAACCATTTTTTCCCAAGCGCCCTGATAATGCACACATAGCAAGAATGGGCACCGAAAATGTTTTGTCATCGGCATAATGATTTAAAATTGCCGTGCTGATTTTTTCAGGATTTAATTCTCCAACTTTTTGCCTTAACCAATGCTCCAATAAGTTTAAAGCAGGCATGAAAGATTCTTCATCTTTAACTATCGATAAAGCTGACCAGCAAAGCAAACTGGTGCTCAAATTACTTTTACTTTTAATCGTGTCGCCATAGCCGCCATCTAAATTAATATTGTCTTTCAACCAATGTAATCCTCTGTTAATCAATTCTTTATTTGAAGCCGGATCATATTTCCATAAACCGAATACAGCTACTGCTACTGCCAGTGCACTGCTGGAAAGGTGGCCGTCCCAATAACCTTTTTCATTTCGAAGAGAAAGAATTTTTTGTTCTACCTGGTTAAGCGCAATTTTAACCTGAGATTTTAGTTCTTCATTCATGTTTAGCAATTGTTTTGAAAAAAAATGAAATCGAAAAGTAATTCAAATTATGTACACAAAAAAATTCCATTTTTGACAGCTAAGAAATTGCTATCAAAAATGAAAATATTCTCTGGTAATTATGTTGTAAACAGAAAATCAAGTCAATTGACACCCTTACATCTTTGTTTTTTTGTTATATTAATGTCGTTAAGTTAACAAATCTAGATTTACTCTTTCGTAATTGGTCACCGGTCATTTGTCATTAAAATGACCAATAACTAATGTCTAATGACCGTTTTAAATTATTTAAATTAGCTTAACTAAACGGCATTGTTTATTAAATTAATAACTATCAACCAATTGCTCCTCTTTGCGCCACCATTCTTCATTATTTGTTTCAATTTTTAAATTATTGACCTCACCGGGCAAAGTTGTAATCAGACTGACTTGTAATTTTTTAGCTTCAGCAGCTGCTCTTTCAACTGGTTCTGTCCATTCGTGCAGACTAAGATTAAATTTTCCCCAATGGATGGGCATCATCAGCTTGCCTCCCAAATCAATATTTGCCTGAACGGATTGCTCAGGCATCATGTGAATATAGGGCCACCCTTCGTTGTACTGTCCGCATTCAATCATGGTAAAATCAAATGGGCCATATTTTTTTCCAATTAATTTAAAATGATTTTCGTAGCCAGAATCACCTGAATAATAAACACTTGCAGAATCAGACTTTATTACCCATGAGCACCAAAGGGTATAATCCTTGTCTACACCGGCTCTTCCTGAAAAGTGGCGACTGGGTGTGCAAGCAAGTAATAAATCATCATCAACCATGTTTTCCTGCCACCAATCCATTTCAACAATTTTATTTTCCTCAACACCCCAGCGCAATAGATGAGCACCCACACCCAGAGGTACATAAAACTTTTTTGTTTTATCCTTTAGTTTCAGAATGGTTTTATAATCAAGATGATCGTAGTGATCGTGCGAGATTAAAATGATATCTAAATCAGGCATTTGTTCAGCCTCAAATTGATTGATATAGTTAAACCTTTTGGCTCCAAACCAAACTGGCGATGCTTTTTCGCTAAAAACAGGATCGGTAAGGATAATTTTACCATTAATATTTAATAAAACCGAAGAATGTCCAAACCATGTGTAGGTTATTCCGGAATCGGCTTTTAAAAAGGCGTTTTTATCAAAACCAACCGTCTGAAGAGGGGATTTTGGTTCCCGGTTGTCCCCACCTTTTATAAATTTAAGTGCATTGCTCCACATGGAAGTATTTTCCCCACTCATGGGTGTGTGTACCAGGTTCTGAAATTTGCCTTCGCGATAATTTGGCGAATCCTGAATCCGTTCCAATCTTTCGCCTACAGAGCGTGCTCCAAACTGGGGGGCAAACTTCACAAATACAATAGTTCCAAGAATTAATAAGAGTAATATACCGGCTAAAATTTGTAGTATCATTTTTAATGCTTTTTAAAATGTAT
>JARGGF010000636.1 GCA_029210905.1 Bacteroidales bacterium
ATTTATTGCACATTGCTGTAGAGTTAATCAATTCACAAACAGTTAAGTACAATTATTTTTAAAGTTCAAAGATAACAATTCCATAAATAATCGTCTTATTTTTTATTTATCTGTTTAGCAAAATAATGGAGTACATTTACAGCAATCCCCCTATTCACTCACTGAAGGTACAGGATGTAAGTATTTGTTTCACAATATTTTAATAATAGCGGTAGATAATTATTTGTTTTAATGTACTAACAAAATAAAAAGCCGCCTTAACAACAGCAAGACGGCATAACAGCAAATTTTCAATTTTAATAAGCTCTATTCGTAGATCTCATAAACCATGTTCTTATATACAAACCTCACATTTTGTCCAAGTGATAAAAACTCAGAAGTTTCCGGATATTTATTCAACAATTTGAAATAGTCGGCACTGGCAAACTGAATACGATTTGCTTTTTGAGTTTTATTGGTTTGCACGTACAAATCAATCCACTCGTCATTTTTCTGGTACACTGCCCTACCCTGAATATTTCTAACCTGCGAACTCAGATTTCTGGTTTTCCCGGTTTTATCTTTGTAGATCATTCTTCCGGCACCTTGTCTGTTATCAGCCAATTTTTCAGCATATCCCAGGTTTTGAACTTCGCTGCTTGAAACCACACCTGAACGTCCCGTTTTTTTGTTCAAATTAGAGAATTCTTCTTTGCTTCTTGAATTAAATTCGGCTTCCTCATTATCCGCAAACCTATCCATAAAAATAACCTGGTCGTCACTGATTTCTCTACGCGTAATGTTAATCTGCTCATCCTCTAGTATCAGGTAACTTGTATAGGGAGTAATAATGCCATACTTCTTAGCCAACTGTATTACCTCATCTTTAAGCTCCTGGCTCTCACCATGCAAACGAATCTGATCAAGTAAATACCCAATATTTCTGGCAGCCCATAATGGGGGGATAAAATCATTGCTTGTTTTCTCTTCAAATTTACCATTGAAATTATATTTTTCAGGTTTGCCATTAACTTTTCCTTCAAGGGTCACATTTACAGCACCACTTCCTTCAAATCTGCCTAAAACAGTTAAGGAGGAGCCTTTAAAAATATCAGGCAAATCATGAGGGAATACTTTTCTCACTTTTCCATTGGCTGAAAAACTTATTTCTACATCGGTTAAAATTGGAGAACTCACTTTGGTATAAAAATTAGAAATCTTTAATTCAATATCCTCTTCTTCAGAAATATAGGAACGATAAGCTTTGGTTTCTTCTGTAATTTTATCCAGTAGGTGAGTATTGATATCATCACCTATTCCAAAGGTAAAAACCCTTGTGTTTTCAGAATTTGTTTCTTTTATTTTGGCCAACAGCTTTTCTTCTACAGTTTCGCCTATTGTTGGTTTACCATCGGTAATGAATACAATCATATGTGGTCGATCAACCGCTTTCTTCTCTTTACATGCCAATGTCATGGCCTCGTCGATATTGGTCCCACCAATTGGCCTCAACTTTTGAATAAAATCTTTCGCTTTTGCAATATTTGCAGCATTTACCGGAACTCTTTTTTCAAAAAGTGCTTCAGCTTCAGTTGAAAAGCGGATAATTTCAAATTTATCAGAAGGATTCAGATTCTCAACACAAAAAGTGAGCGCTTTTTGGGCTTGTTCCATTTTTTTTCCAGCCATACTGCCAGAAACATCCAGTACAAAGGTAATGTCCTTTTTTACAATATTATCTGCAGCTTTTACCAGGCCTGGATCAATATTTAAAAGAAAGAAACCATCTTCCCCTGTTTCTTTATAACTCAGCAATGACAAACCTATTTTACTGTTATCGAAACCTATGAACAAACGCATATCCAGATTGTTTTTTAAAGAAGAAGCCTCAAAACCAATTGTCGCATGCTTGTCATCTTTGCGGTTTACCTCCATTTCATGTGTTGGGGAATAAACCGTTTTTATTTTTTGTGATGATTCCACATCAATCTTAAAGCTGATGTTCTTTAATTCTGAAGCTGAATATTTTTTGGTATTCAAAGGAAAAATATATTCCTGAGTATTATTATCCTTTTCAAGCAGTTCGGAATAACTTATCTCAATATGCTTCTCTTTTCGCCCTTCAATTGGAAAAATACGTACTTTAAATAAGGCTTGCTCTGAGTATTCCAATAAAGCGGGGTCTTTCAACTTACGCACAATGTCTTCGTAGATTTTTCTGGCTTTATCAGCATCCAGCAATTCAGCCTGCATTTTCTTTCCATTTATATCCATCGAGAAGTTTTTGATTACACAACCTTTTGGTACTGGAAATAAAAAGTAGCCTTCCAAATTTGCATTAGACGGATTGTAAAACACCTGATCTATTTTGGTAAAAGCATACTGATCTTTGATGCTTGTTTCTACTTTAAGCGACTTACATTCAATAACATAAGGTGAGCGCCCAATCTGTCCACCATTTGAGGGCACAACAATAATAAACCCTCCTGCCAATATTAAATCTGTTGCCAAAAGGAAACAAAATGTTAAAATATAGTGTAGCTGTTTCATTTTTCTAAATTTTAGTTGGTCTATTTTAGGGTTGTAAATTTTAACAGAAGTGCCAGGTTTTATACTCCCGACACCTCATTTGATAAAATTATTTCTTGAACTTGTAATTTTTCTTTTGAGCTTGTTCTTTAACAGCTTTAATCATTACGGCATCAAGGGTGTTTTCTTCTGCATTTTCCTTCTTTTTCTCAGTAACATATTTTGCGCGCTTAGCATTCAATTCATTAATCTGTTTTTGTATTTTCTCACGCTCTGTTTTCTTCTGCTCAAGATATTTTTTCATTTCCGCTTTTGATTTGCCCTGCAGTTCTTTAGGCAAGTCTTCTTTTTCGAGCTCTTCCAATTTTTTATCGTCTTTTTCAACAGCATCAACCAGGTCCCATTCATCATTGCTATAATTTACTGAACTTTTAGATTGGGCACGGTTAATTGCTGCATTGGTACCCATTGAAGCGGCATTATTATCCTGTACAACTTGTCTTTCTTTCATTTTTTTACCTACACTTCCATAAGAAATATAAGTTTCGTTCAACTGCTTATTTAATTGCAGAATGGCTGGATCAAATGGTGATTCTACATAAACCTCTTTAACATTCTGATCAATATTCATATACTTTCCATCGGCTAAGTCAGCGCCATCTTTCCACTTGGTATTGATACCCTCCTGGTAATTTCCGCAAAAAATGGTATTTACAATTACCCCTTTTGTAATTGCAGCCTTACAGCTTACTTTATAATCAACCTGACCTTGAGTAAAAGGTTCATTACCAGCAATAAATATCATTTTCAAATCATCATTTGAAGTACTCCATGCCAATTGTTTTAATGAAACGTCAATTACCTGTCCGCAGAATTCACTGCCTCCATTTGTTTTTAAAGCAAATAAATCTTCTGATATCTTATCTAAATCTGAGGTAAATTGCGAAACTTGTCTGATATATCCTTCAGCAGAAGGCAAACCATCATTACCATACTCATATAATGCAATCTCTAAATCAGGAGTTTGTCCATCATATTTGGCTAAGGCCATTTCATTTACAATTTTCCAAAGTTGCGATTTTGCCTGATCAATAAGTCCATCCATACTATTGCTAACATCCAGTAATAAAGCAATTTGAACTTTGGCTTTCTTTGTTTGTGCAAATGCCTGATTAACAAAGGATACCACCAACAATAATGAAATAAGAATAGTTAATTTAGTTTTCATAGTGCTATTTTTTAAATGACTTCAATTAATTTTAATAATGGACATAAAGTCCTAATTCTTATATTTTCAGATAGTCCACAATAATTAATTTTGAGAACTTACTATTAAGATACAATTACTCTAAATTTTCCATAAATCAATACTTAAATTAATTCAATTTATGAATAAATTAACTATGTAGTTAGAAATAT
>JARGGF010000637.1 GCA_029210905.1 Bacteroidales bacterium
ATGGCATATGCCATTGATTCCATAGTTTGAACTTCTTCGGATATGGTGCTGTGTCCCTGGCCTGGAAGATCCGGAGCAATCATCCGGAATTCTCCGCTAAGTGAGTCTTTCAGCCCATTCCATATTTTTAATGATTCAAGATATCCATGTAAAAAAACAATTACCGGACCGTTTCCCACATCGCGATATCTCAATTTAGAGTCAATTTTTAATGTACTAATCATGCATAATAACAATTAAGTAAAGCTGCTTTATTTAAAAACCAAAAATACAAATTCATAAATTAAAAAAGAAGCTAACCCTTAGATATTTGATGTATCAGTAATGTTTTTTTATCCAATCAGAACATAGCTACCATTCCTTTATTTAGAATACATCTAAATTATTACATATCTTATATTAACATTGCTAAGTGTTGGGCAAGAGTCTACTTTTGTAATTACTTTTATGGTTAAATAATTTTATTATATTCACGGATTAATTCTTAAAACCTAAACTTATGAGTGGATTTTTGAAGTCCTCAGTCGGACAAAAATTTTTAATGAGTATTACCGGGTTGTTCCTCATTGTGTTTTTATTGGTGCACCTTACAGCAAATTTATTTTTGCTGGCAGGATCGGATATGTTTAACATTGTATCGCACTTTATGGGCACTAATCCGGTAATTCAGATAATGCAACCAATTTTGGCTATTGGTTTTATAGTTCATATGATTTATGCAGTTATTCTAACCATTCAAAACCAAAAAGCGAGGCCAAAAGGGTATAACAAATTTGAACAGGGACACAGCAGCAGCTGGGCTTCCCGAAACATGTTTGTGCTTGGCACACTGGTGGCAATTTTTCTGGTAGTTCACCTAATCAACATTTTCTGGAAAATGAAATTTACCGGAGATCCATTGCTTGCTGAAATTACAGTGGATGGTGAAAAAATGGAAAATGCCTATGCGCTTGTTGCTGGTTTATTTACCGATGCAAAATTGGGTCTTGTTTATTCATTATTTTATATTCTGGGAGCAATTTTCTTAGGCTTACATTTACATCATGCTTTCTGGTCGGCATTTCAAACCATTGGATGGAGTAATCAGGTTTGGCGAAAAAGACTTGAAGTACTTGGTGATATCTATGCTATTGTTATTGCAGGTGGTTTTACTATCATTCCACTTTACTTTTTAATATTTAAGTAGTGTTTAATAAGTATCTGATTATCAGAAAGCTTTAAATTTAGATTATGGCAAAATTAGAATCGAAAATACCAAAAGGGGCACTTAAAGATAAATGGACAAATTACAAAGACCATCAGAATTTAGTTAACCCTGCTAATAAAAGAAAAATTGACATTATTGTGGTTGGTACAGGACTGGCTGGAGCTTCTGCAGCTGCAAGTCTTGGCGAACTTGGATTTCAGGTTAAAAATTTCTGTTACCAGGATAGCCCCCGGAGAGCACACAGCATAGCAGCCCAGGGAGGGATAAATGCCGCAAAAAACTATCCAAATGATGGCGATTCTGTATATCGCTTATTTTACGATACCATAAAAGGTGGCGATTATCGTGCCCGCGAAGCAAATGTTTATCGTTTAGCTGAAGTTAGCAACAGTATTATAGATCAGGGTGTTGCACAGGGTATTCCATTTGCACGTGAATATGGTGGTTTGCTGGATAACAGATCTTTTGGTGGAGCATTGGTTTCACGTACATTTTATGCCCGCGGACAAACAGGGCAACAGTTGCTATTAGGAGCCTATGGTGCATTAAACCGTCAAATTGCAAAAGGCACTGTAACAATGTACACCAGGACCGAGTTAATGGACATTGTTATAATTGATGGCCGTGCACGTGGAATTGTTACCAGAAATTTGGTGACTGGCGAAGTTAGCAGTCATTTTGGGCATGCAGTTGTGCTGGCTACTGGTGGTTATGGAAATGTATTTTTCCTTTCAACCAATGCAATGGGTTCAAACGGGAGTGCGGCCTGGAAAGCCTATAAAAAAGGTGCACACTTTGCAAATCCTTGTTTTGTGCAAATTCACCCAACATGTATTCCTGTACATGGTGAATTTCAGTCGAAATTAACCTTAATGAGCGAAAGCTTGCGTAATGACGGTAGAATATGGGTCCCAGCCAAAAAGGAGGATGCTGAAGCTATCCGGGCTGGCAAAAAACGACCAGAAGACTTATCTGAAGAGGAAAGAGATTATTACCTTGAAAGAAGATATCCTGCGTTTGGTAACTTAGTTCCTCGCGATGTTGCTTCCAGAGCGGCCAAAGAGCGTTGCGATGCCGGGCATGGTGTAGAAACCGGGCAAGCAGTCTATCTTGACTTTAAACATGCAATAGAAAGACTTGGAAAACATGTAATTGAAGAGCGGTATGGTAATCTTTTCCAGATGTATGAAAAGATAGTTGACCAAAATCCTTACGAAACTCCAATGAAAATCTATCCTGCTATCCATTATACAATGGGTGGAACCTGGGTTGATTATGAGTTGCAAACAACTATTCCCGGGTTATTCTCAATAGGGGAGGCTAATTTTTCTGATCATGGAGCCAACCGATTAGGTGCATCTGCGCTTATGCAAGGTTTGGCCGATGGTTATTTCGTTCTTCCATACACTATTCAAAATTATTTAGCCGACCAGCATCAGGTGAAGCGAATGAGTGAAGATTTGCCTGAATTTAAAGGTGCTGAAAAAGCTACTGAAGAATTGATTGATAAACTTATGGCTATCAAAGGTGAGCGCTCAGTAGATTCAATTCACAAGGAATTGGGTAAAATAATGTGGGATTATGTTGGAATGGCCAGAAATGAAGAAGGCTTGAAAACAGCCATTGAAAAAATAAAAGAAGTAAAAAAAGAGTTCTGGTCAAATGTCAGGATTCCGGGTGATAAAAACGGATTGAATCTTGAACTAGAAAAAGCAATACGTTTAGCCGATTTCATAGAATTAGGCGATTTAATGGCACGTGATGCAATTGACCGGGAAGAATCATGCGGTGGACATTTCAGGGAGGAACACCAGACCGAAGAAGGTGAAGCTTTGCGGCACGATAATAAATTTATGTATGTGTCAGTTTGGGAGCATAAAGGAGAAGATAAAGAACCTGAGCTACTTAAAGAAAAGCTGGAATACGAAGAAACTGAAGTGAAAACCCGAAATTATAAATAGTTTTTTTACTAATATCTCCACAATAATACGATATTAAAATTGGCTGGAAGTAATTAAAATCCATTCGTGCAAATTCGTGAAATTAGTGGACAAAAAAATATAAATCATGGCAGGTAAAAATATAAATCTCAAATTAAAAGTCTGGCGGCAGAAAGATGCCCAAACAAAAGGCGAATTTGAAACTTACGAAGTTAAAGAAATATCTACCGACAGTTCCTTTCTTGAAATGATGGACGTGCTCAATGAGCAGCTAATAAATGAAGGCAACCAGCCGGTTTCTTTTGACCACGATTGCCGCGAAGGCATTTGTGGAGCTTGTGGATTATACATAAATGGACGTGCACACGGACCAGATGAAGACATAACAACATGTCAGCTTCACATGCGTAAGTTTAAGGATGGCGACACAGTTACCATTGAACCCTGGCGCTCTGGAGGCTTCCCAGTGATAAAAGATTTAATGGTCGACCGTAGTGCGTTTGACAGAATTCTGCAATCAGGTGGATTTACCTCGGTAAATACAGGTGGGGTACCCGATGCCAATGCTATTCTTATTTCGAAAGAAGCTGCAGATGAATCTATGGATGCTGCATCGTGCATAGGATGCGGTGCATGCGTTGCCACCTGCAAAAACTCATCAGCAATGCTTTTTGTTTCGGCAAAAGTTTCACAACTGGCATTACTACCACAGGGTAGGGTAGAAGCCAGTCGCAGGGCTAAAAACATGGTAGCTACCATGGATGAACTGGGCT
>JARGGF010000638.1 GCA_029210905.1 Bacteroidales bacterium
ATAAAGTAAAAACTTATCTTTCACATCTTTTTTAGAAGTCCCTGCCGATAAAATTTCTATAATCAAATCAGGAGCTCCAGTACATCCACGATCGTCTAGTTTTTCTTTATCGCAAATAACGCAAATATCTGGTTGAACAACTGTGTAGGTTAAATTATCCGCCTCTCCACCCGGAAATCTGACATCAAATGGTGCCACATACATTTCACACTTCTTATTTTGGAGGAAACTTTCTATATGATATGCCAGTTTAACAGAAACCTTTTGATGCCGTCTTGAAGGGGCTGGGGTCATTTTAAAAATCTTGCCCTTAATCAACTCTACACGTTCCTGAAATTGCCAAGTTAAATACTGTGCATAGGTATAGGATTTATTCGCATCTAATATAGATATATCTTTAATCATGTTTTTCACTCATTTACACAAAAATACAAAATTTTCAAGGAACACAATTAATAATAATTAGCTTTTAATTCTTTAATGATAATAAAAACTTCATGGTATCTACATTATCAGCATAATCCCATAAATTGGGTTTTTGAGCTTCTCCATAATTTACACTACCGTCAATTAATCCATCCTTTGCAACAATACATTGAATCCTGTCCTTATCCAAATCAATGCGCTGTTTTATTTCATCAATCGAAGAATAATATTCAAAAAATATAACCGAAATAGGCGATGCCAAACCACTATCTTCTTTCATCATTATAAAGCCATTTTCCCAAAAAACAACATTGTTCATTAAGTAAATGGATTTATTGTATAAGAAATTATTAGCGTATTTATTATGATCTGTTAAATGATGATAAGCTTGAACAGACTTGAATATCCGCTGATAATCAAACCCTTTTGGTAAAAATAATTTTGAAACATTGCGACAGCCCAGGCCAAAATACATCAACATATCATCAGCCAGAAGTTCTAATTCTTCATCTGTTTCATTGCCGTTTAAAATGGCTATAGAGTTGCGGTTCTTCCTTATGATGTTAGGATATTTACCAAAATAATACTCAAAATATTTAGCAGTATTATCACTTCCGGTGGCAATTATTGCATCAAAATTTTTTAGTCGTTCTGTTTCGAAATGAATTAATTTGCTAAAATCGCTGTTTAATTCTATCAAAAGATCTACGATTAATTTCATCAATTTGTTATCCTTTGAAGAAGCCTTTATAACCAGCTCATTCCCAGACAATAATACACACAATAAATCATGAAATCCTACCAAAGGGATATTACCGGCTGTTACCACTCCTACCCTTTTTATTTTTTTATTGCCCGCTAATTGAGGATATTTTTCCAGCCAATTATTAATTTTCGATTCTGTTAGATTATCGGCAATACTTTTTAGCGCAAACAGAATATTATTTTTTGTAAACCATTCATTCGATTGCGATACTGCCAAAAAGTCTTCCAGTTTAGAATAAATAACAGACTCAAGGTCTTTATTACCCAGAATATAATCAAGATTTTCACCTAAAGCTGCAAACATATTGATTCTCTGCCTTAAATCCATCAGTCATAAAATTTTTGCACAAATGTCGAATTAATCATTTCAAAACGCAAATTTCTTGATGGTTTAATTATTAATAATTATTTTTGTGGGTTGAAAATTTATAAATCAATCAATTAAATTTAGTAATTATGTCTATTAAAATTGGTATTAACGGATTTGGTAGAATTGGAAGATTCGTTTTCCGTCAGTCTATCCGAAAAGGAACTTTGCAAGTTGTTGCTATTAACGACCTTATTGATGTAGAGTATATGGCTTATATGCTTAAGTATGACTCTACACATGGTAATTTTGATGGTACTGTCGAGGTAAAAGACGGAAAATTAGTTGTTAATGGCAACGAAATCCGGGTTACTGCCGAAAGAAATCCTGCCGACATTAATTGGGGTGCTGTGGGTGCCGAATATGTTGTTGAATCAACTGGTCTTTTTTTAACAAAAGAATCAGCTGAAGGACACATTAAAGGAGGTGCCAAAAAAGTGGTAATGTCTGCTCCATCAAAAGACGATACTCCAATGTTTGTGATGGGTGTTAACCACAAAGAATACAAAAGCGATATGAAATTTGTATCAAACGCTTCTTGTACAACAAACTGCCTGGCTCCTGTTGCAAAAGTGCTTCACGACAATTACGGAATTCTTGAAGGTTTAATGACTACTGTGCATGCTACTACTGCTACACAAAAAACCGTTGATGGCCCTTCTATGAAAGACTGGAGAGGTGGACGCGGTGCTGCTCAGAACATCATCCCTTCTTCAACCGGTGCTGCTAAAGCTGTAGGTAAAGTTATCCCATCACTTAATGGTAAACTTACCGGTATGGCTTTCAGGGTTCCAACTCCTAACGTTTCAGTTGTTGACTTAACAGTTCGACTTGAAAAAGGAACTACCTACAAAGAAATTTGTGCCGCAATGAAAAAAGCTTCTGAAGGTGAACTAAAAGGAATTTTAGGTTATACTGAAGATGCTGTTGTTTCAACAGATTTTAACGGCGATACAAGAACATCTATTTTTGATGCCGGAGCTGGTATTCAATTATCTGATAACTTTGTAAAAGTTGTTTCGTGGTATGATAATGAAATGGGTTATTCAGCAAAAGTTTGTGAATTAATTGAATATATGGATTCAGTAAAATAATCCAACCATGCATATAAAAAAAGTCCTGCTTCTGGCAGGACTTTTTTTTTCATTTAGTCTGTTTAATTCATTTCTTCGAGCATTTTATCAATTTCCTTTTTATATGCTAATGAATTACTGTAATCAGAATCGTCGGCAAACTGATTGTTCAATTTTTCCAACTGATTAAAATATTCTTCTTTTAATTCTATATCTTCTTTAATTTCTTCAAGTTTGTATGTCTCAGTCATTGCTTTTGAAAGTGTACCTGAGTCATTATCAAGATCCTTTAATCGCTCTGTATGCTCTTGTAAGCGATCGGTTTTTTCACCTTCTTTTTCGGCATTTCTTAACTTTTCCTTGGTTATTTTATACTCTTCCTCTATTTTCTGGAAAAGTTTAAGTTTAGATTCCCTAAGCTGTATTTGATTAAGATAGCCTGAAACAATATTATCGCATTTTTCAACCATTTCAGCCTCCAGTTCGCTTGAATACTTTTTTTTAATCTCCTCATATTCGGCAAGGGCTGTTTCGGCATATTGCTTTCTGTAATAAGTTAAATTTGAATTTGGAAAAAATGCACTGTAAACATCAATTATTGCGTTTGCTGCCCATTCCTTTATGTCTTCAATTTCTTTAGTTGCCAGCCTGGTATCTTGCTTTGCTTTTTGAAGTGCAAGATTTATCCTTTCTTCAAGTGATACCTCTTTTTCCTTTTTTTTAAATATACTCCACCCCATTTTTTTGTATTTTTTAATAAATGCTTTTAGTTATTGTTGGTTCAAGTTAATAAAAGTACAAATAAAATCAACCAAAAAGAATCGGCTTTTGACCAAATTAATAAGTTACTTTGACCAAATAAAACCTTTGATTGGCCAAAACACTTTATACTTAAAATAAAAGTATCATCAATCCTTGTTTATGTTCTTTTGCCACCTTTTAAGACCAATCAATTAAAAGACAGTTGTTTGTAAGCAATAAACTATTTTATGTTAAAAAAACAAAGTACGCTTTTATTAAAAACTGCTTAGAGATCATTATTCATAAACCCTTGTTTTTCAATCACATCCAAATAGGATTTTGAAAAGTTAACATTATCTTTTTTAGTATATCTTTTATCAGTAAATATTTGTGCCAGGGATTGCGTTTTGTTAATTTCAATAAGTTCTTTGGTCATTTCCAATGCTTCTTTTTCGGCATATATTTCGTTAATATCGCTTTCAGAATAGTCCTTATATTTTTCATAGTGAACGATGCCATTAAGTGGCAATCTATCAGTTATT
>JARGGF010000639.1 GCA_029210905.1 Bacteroidales bacterium
TTCGAAATTGCCTCTCCTTGTTTATTGTTACTGGTGAATTTGTAATTATTAGAATGTCCCAATCTGGCTGTTTATTTTCAGTCCCACGAGCTCTTGAACCATAAAGTATTACCTGTGCATCAGGATCAATCTGATTAATATTTAACTTTATTAATTGCGCAATATGTCTTGTTCTAGCTTTCATTACAAATCAACTTTATATCAAAGATAACGAATTTTAGTAATCAATTATTTAGATATTAGTTAATTTGAACTCAAACTCTAAAAAATCTTATACTGCAATTCCGGTTTTTGTTCCAGATAATTCACCAAATCCTTCGAAATATTCACCTTATGGGTGCGTGAAAACATTTGCACCCAAACTTTGGTACCCGGATCAAAAATTAGAAATTTCAAAAGCGTATTCCCTTTATTTGATTCTGCAAGTTCCTGAACTTCGGAAATTAATTCATCTGAAATTTGATCAACAGATATTTTTATGGCCAGGCTATTAAATACTTTATCTTTGATTTCTGAAAGCATATCTACACTTGATGGTTTAAATTCCAGTTCAGCCTCCGGATTACCGAATCGATGTTGCACCTTACCTTTCATAACAAGCTGATATCCAACCGTAAAATATTTTTTCAAATCAAGGTAATCGTTTCCGAAAAAGGTCATTTTGTAGGAATCGGTGTAGTCCTCGATGGTAATACTTCCAAAAGGTTTCCCGTTTTTTGTTGTTCTGTGTTCAACGGCTGAAACAATGCCTGCAATTTTTAACTCCCGGTTTACGAGGTTTTTTAAATCCTGAAATTCAGACAAATTACAATTACAATAAGAGTTTATTTCCAATTTATAATCATCAAGTGGATGTGCTGACAAATAAATTCCAATTAACTCTTTCTCGCGGTTAAGAAGTTCAATTCTATCCCACTCAGGGCAATCGGGCAATTCAGGTTTTCTAACCTCAATGGTATTTGCACCGCCGAAAAGCGATTGTTGTGAAGTATCGTTACCTTCATTTTGAAGCTTATTTGCATACTTAATAAGTTCTTCAATAAAAGTTCCATTTCCATTTATTGATTCAAAAAACTGGCTGCGTTTTGTTCCTTCAAAACTATCAAATGCTCCTCCAATTGCCAGTCCTTCGATATTTTTTTTATTAACAATACGTAAATTTACCCGTTCTGCAAAATCAAAGATATCTTTGAATGCCCCATTTGCTTCACGTTCCTGGATAATATGCTCAACTGCAGCTTCACCAACACCTTTGATAGCAGCCATACCAAACCTGATTGCTCCCTGTTTGTTGACAGAAAACTTGGCGCGGCTTTCATTAACATCAGGACCTAGAAGTGGAGTACCCATCCTTTTGCACTCATCCATAAAAATACCCACCTTATCAACATTTGAAAAGTTGCGGCTTAGCACAGCAGCCATAAATTCGGCAGGATAATGCGCTTTTAAGTAACCTGTCTGATAGGCAAGATAGGCGTAACAGGTTGAATGTGATTTGTTAAAAGCATATTGGGCAAAAGCTTCCCAATCCTTCCAGATTTTTTCTACTATTTTTATATCGTGGCCATTGTTTTTACAACCTTCAACAAACTTTTCCTTGAGGTCGTCCATCATGGCCTTAATTTTCTTCCCCATTGCTTTTCGCAATGAATCAGCCTGACCTTTTGTAAAACCTGCCAGTTTTTGCGAAAGCAACATCACCTGTTCCTGGTACACTGTGATACCATAGGTTTCCTGCAAATGTTCTTCCATTTCAGGTAGGTCATATTGAATTTTTTCCCGCCCGTGTTTACGGTTGATAAAGGTGGGGATATATTCCATCGGACCCGGCCGATAGAGGGCATTCATAGCAATCAAGTCCTCATACCTGTTTGGTTTCAAAGCCTTTAAGTGCTTTTTCATGCCATCGGATTCAAACTGAAATAAGGCAGTGGTTTCGCCACGGGCAAAAAGTTCAAAGGTTTCTTTGTCATCAAGGTGGATATTATCAATATCAACAAATTTATCCTTCGAAATTTTTATGTTTTCAACTGTATCCTGAATAATGGAAAGGGTTTTTAAGCCTAGAAAGTCCATTTTCAACATCCCTACCGGTTCAACATGTTTTCCATCATATTGGGTTACGTTCAACGGGGAATCTTTTGCAGCACTGAGTGGCAAATAATTATCAAGGTCTTCCTTTCCAATAATAACTCCACAAGCATGTACACCTGTACTTCGGATGGAACCTTCCAAATCCAGTGCAAATTTCAGTGTTTTCTTTATCAGATCAGAGCCATTTTTTCTTTCATTTTCAAATTCATGTACTTCTTTAAACGCTTGTTCTAATGTTATTCCTGGCCTTGTCGGAATTAGTTTCGCAATTCGATCGGCATCTGGAAGTGGTAATTTTAGTACCCTTGCAACATCACGAACTGCCATTTTTGCAGCCATAGTACCAAAAGTGATAATTGCAGCAACACGCTGTTTGCCATATTTGTTAGTTACCCATTCCAGTACTTTTTCTCTTCCATCCTCATCAAAGTCAATATCGATATCGGGCATTGACACACGATCCGGATTTAAGAAACGCTCAAAAAGCAAGTTGTACTTAATTGGATCTATGTTGGTGATTTTAAGTGCATAGGCAACCACTGAACCAGCTGCAGATCCCCTGCCTGGCCCTACCGAAACACTTAGTTCCCGTGCGGCTTTTAAGAAATCCCATACGATAAGGAAATATCCGGGGAAACCCATTTTTTTAATAGTAGCCAGCTCAAAATCAACACGTTCTTTAATCTCACCTTCAACTTCACCATATCGCTCTTTGGCTCCTTCATAGGTTATGTGCTGTAAATAATCATCCTCGTTGGTAAATCCTTCAGGAAGGTTAAAATCGGGCATAATAGGATCCGAATTCAGCTCATAATCTTCAACCTTATCAGCAATTTCTATCGTGTTTTCCAAAACCTCCGGAACATCAGAAAAAAGCAGCGCCATCTCCTGTTTAGTTTTCAGAAACTCTTGTCCTGAATAGCGCATCCGGTTTGGGTCGTCTTTATCTTTTCCGGTATTTAGGCAAATAAGTATGTCGTGTGCCTCAGCGTCTTCAGCATTCACAAAATGCACATCGTTGGTGGCGATGCATTTGATGCCAAGTTCAGCACCGAATTTTAAAATCTCAGCGTTTACAATTTGTTGCTTTGCAAATGTATCGCTATCAAGCATAGCATCACCAGTTTTATGGCGTTGCAGTTCCAGGTAAAAATCTTCCCCAAATTTTTCCTTATATTTTATTATGGTCTCCCTGGCTTTATCAATACCCACTTTTCGAATTTGTTCAGGAATTTTCCCACCCAAACAGGAAGACGAAATAATTAATCCTTCGGAATACTCAAACAATAAATCTTCGTCTATTCTTGGTTTATAATAATAACCATCGAGCCAGGCTTTTGAAATTAATTTTACCAGGTTGTGATAACCAGTTAAGTTTTTTGCGAGTATGATCAGGTGATTCCGCTCTCTGTCAATTTTTTCACTTTTAGAATCGTATTTGCCTTTTGCCACGTATGCTTCGCAGCCAATGATCGGTTTAATGCCTTCTTTTTTTGCAACATTGTAAAAATGTTTTGCGCCAAACATGTTTCCATGGTCGGTTATTGCAAGTGCTTTCATCCCTTCTGTCTTGGCTTTTTTTACCAAATTGGGGATACTTGCAGCTCCGTCTAATATTGAGTATTGGGTATGGACATGTAAATGGACAAAATCTCTCATTCTTCTTAAGCTCTGATAATGTGACTTTTAGTTTGAAATGTAGGGTATATTAACCAGTTTGTAAAATTAGGGATTTCAAATATTAAATTAAGGTAATGTTAATAATTAATTAATAAGTGATGTAAATAGCTGATATTTAACCGGTAATTAAATTAC
>JARGGF010000063.1 GCA_029210905.1 Bacteroidales bacterium
TTTTATCCATTTGATTTAAAAAATCAAATCCATACGAGACAAGCAATTCATGTTCTTTTTCCATCTGGTGAAGGCTGTTGTTCAGTGTGTATTCTATATCTCTTTTCATTTCTATCTGCTGATAATGAATCTGTTCAATTTCAATCTTTTTTTGAGCAATCTTTTTACCCTTACCTTGTCCAATTATAGGTATCTGAATTCCAGCAATAATCCCCTGAAATCCATTTTCACCAGTTAAGGACTGATTAAAATATCCTAAACTAATTGTAGGGATTCTATCTTTTCGCACCATCTTATTTTCCAGCTCCTTCTGTACTTTACTTAGTTCAAGAGGTGAAGTGAAAATATCACTAACCGAAGGTTTTTCAGTAAACTCATCACGAACACTAAGCATTGTTAAAATTGTATCCCTGATAACAATACTATCAGGCAAAAAGGCTGTTTTACGTAGCATTGAAACAGAATTTTGCAGCTCAATACTATAGAACTGCTCTTTCTCCTTAAAAAACAAGGCCAATTGAAAAAGAGAATTATACTCTAAAGCATCTATTTCGCCTGCCTCTAAAAGATTTTTTGCACGCTGTTGAATCAAAGCTATATTTTCATTACTCTCTTTTAAATTCCGATAAATATTTTTATTAATCATGGCAGTGTAATAGCTTTTAGCAATAAAATAATCCAATTGGTGCTTTTTAAGCTGATATACTCCTTCTGCCATTTCAATACCAGACTTTGCCCATTTTTTTTGGGCATTTATTCCAAAAGGATTACCTAAGTCCTGAACTGCCTGAAAGCGATAATCATTATCATTATAATTAATTTGTCCATATTCCAGGCTAACATCCAGGGGCATCAGTTTCCAGGCCTGCTTTTGTTCAAGTTCCCATTTCGTTTTTTCAAGATCCTCGGATTTCAATTGTGGATGATTTTCATGAGAATACTTCTGTATCTCAGCAAGGGATAAAGTATCTTGTGCATTACTGTAAGTTATTGGTATTAAAAATATTAAGAGCAAACCTATAATCTTTTTGTTGAGCTTTATTTTCAATTTTCTACGCTCCACTACATTATAAAGCGCAGGCAGCAAAATTAAGGTAAGTAAGGTAGATGTAATTAAACCACCAATCACAACAGATGCAAGCGGTCTTTGCACTTCGCTCCCATTAGAACTGGATATTGCCATTGGCAAAAATCCTAAAGAAGCTACCAGAGCAGTCATTAAAACTGGTCGTAATCTCGATGAGGCTCCTTGCTTAACGATTTCAATAATTGAGAGTTCACCCTTTGCTTTTAATCGTTTGAACTCCCCTATCAGAACAATTCCATTAAGCACGGCAACTCCAAACAGTGCAATAAACCCTATGCCAGCAGAAATACTAAAAGGCATCCCTCTTAAAAGTAATATAAGTATTCCTCCTATAGCACCCATAGGTACAGCAATGAAAATGATTAGTGCATCTTTTATAGAATTAAAGGTAAGATATAGCAGAAACAATATAAGTCCTAAAGCAACAGGTACTGCCAGGCTTAATCTGTTGACAGCATTTTCGAGATTTTCAAATTCACCTCCATAAACAATTTGATATGCAGGAGGCAGTTTAAGACTAGTTTCCAATTTATTTTGTATATCATTTACCAGTGAAGCAATATCCCGATTTCGAACATTTACACCAATAACAATACGTCGCTTTGCATCTTCTCTTGAGATTTGCATAGGACCCTCAGTTTCATGAATTTCAGCAATCTCTGAAATAGGGATACTAATTCCTGTTGGTGTTTTAACATAAAGTTTCGCTAAAGAAATTGTACTAATAGCCTCCTGATTTAACCGAACTACCAGATCAAAGCGTCTCTCATTTTCGTATACTACTCCTGCCGTTTCGCCCGCATATGCGGCCCTGATAACTTGATTTACATCATTTACATTAATATCATAAAAGGCCATTCTTTTCCTTAATAATTTTATTGAAATTTGCTTCAAACCTTCAGTTTGTTCAACTTTAACATCACCAGCACCCGGTATTTTTGCAATTAGCAGTGCAGCATTATCGGCCAATTCTTTAAGCTTTTGCATATCTTCTCCGAAAATCTTTACAGCAATATCTGTTTTAGCGCCTGTCATTAACTCATTAAATCTTAGTTGGATAGGTTGGGTAAATTCAAATGAGGCATGGCTTATTGTATCTAATTTTGCTTTCATTAAACTAACCAAATCAGCCCTGTTGTCAGCTGATTTCCACTCATCTTTTTCTTTTAAAATAATCATCACATCGGCATCTTCAATGGCCATAGGATCCGTTGGAACTTCTGCAGTTCCAATCTTTGATACCACATGTTCTATTTCAGGAAAATTTTCGATTAAAATTTTCTCTGCCATTGTGGAGGTTTTAACGCTTTCTTCTAATGAACTGCCAGGTTCAATACTCATTTGCATGGCCAAATCCCCTTCTTCCAGGGTGGGAATAAATTCCGAGCCCATCCTGCTAAAGGCAAAAACTGAAAGAAAAAATACTATTAAAGATGAACCAATAATAAATTTTGGATATTGTAAGGCAAGTTTAAGTGATGGCTCATAAATTTTACGCAATACTACCATTATTTTATCAGAAAATGTTTTTTTAGTACTGATGTTTTTTGAAAGAAATAAAGCAGACATCACCGGAACATAAGTTAAGGAGAGAATTAGTGAACCAATAATTGCAAAACTTACTGTTTGTACCATTGGCTTAAACATCTTACCCTCAATACCTTGTAAGGCCATTACCGGAACAAATACAACAAGTATAATAAAAACGCCGAAAGCTGCCGATTTATAAATCTGTCCTGTGGATTTAATAATTATCTCATCCATTTCATCGGCCTTTATTTGCTTGCCCAGGTGGTTTCGGTGCAAATAATGAAGCACACCTTCAACAATAATTACAGCTCCATCAACAACAATCCCAAAGTCAATAGCACCCAAGGACATAAGGTTTGCTGAAACACCAAACACATTCATCAATGATAGTGCAAATAACATAGAGAGTGGAATCACAGATGCAACAATTAACCCAGCCCTAAAATTCCCCAGCATTAGTACCAACACAAATACCACAATCAGGCCACCTTCTATCAGGTTTTTCAAAACTGTATTAATGGTTTTTCCAACTAATTCAGATCTATCTAAATAGGGATAAATATAAACGCCTTCTGGAAGGTTTTTTTGAATTTTATCAATTCTTTCTTTTACATTAGCTATAGTAGCCGATGAGTTGGCTCCTTTTAGCATAAGTGTAATGCCACCCACCACTTCACCTTTACCATCCATAGTCATAGCGCCATATCTCTTGGCAGCTCCAAACCTAACTGTGGCAACATCTTTAATTCTTAACGGGATACCTTCAATACTTCGTACTACAATATTCTCAATATTTGATTTTTGTTCAATTCGTCCTTCAGTGCGAATGTAATAGGCATTCTTGCCTTTTTCAATGTAACTTCCGCCACTATTTTGATTGTTTTTTTCAAGGGCATCAAAAACCTCCTGAATAGTAACCCCCGATGAGATTAAAAGGAGTGGATCAACAGCTACTTCATATTGTTTTAAATATCCCCCAAAGCTACTTATGTCAATAATTCCCTGGGTACCTGTCAGTTGCCTTTTAATTACCCAGTCCTGAATGGTACGCAACTCCATCGCGTCATACTTATCTTCAAAACCGGGCTTAACCGAAATTACATATTGGTATATTTCTCCCAGACCAGTTGTTATGGGCATCAACTCAGGATTACCAAGACCTTCGGGGATTTCACCTTTAATAAGTTGTATTTGCTCACTCACAAATTGCCTGGCTTTCATTACCTCAATATTGTCTTCAAAAACTACTGTTATAACTGATAGACCATATCTGGAAATACTTCTAACTTCTGTTACTCCTGGAATATTTGACATCACCGCCTCAATTGGGAAAGTAATGATTTGTTCCATTTCCTGTGGCGCCAGGGTTGGTGAAACGGTAACTACCTGAACTTGGTTGTTAGTAATATCAGGAACGGCATCAAGAGGTATTTCTTTTATCGATAACCAGCCAATTATTATTAAGGCAAGCACATGTGCCAAAATGATCAGTTTATTTTTAACTGAATAATTAATTATTCTTTCAAACATGGGTTAAAATTTTAGGATTTTAGGTGACTAAAGTTACAACTTTTGGTATTAGATATATGCATAAATAAACCAAATTTTATAGATACAAATCTACATTAACATATTTATATATAAATATACTTTTATATCGAAAAAATTTATTACAATATCGAAAAAATTTATACCTACTGCTATTTGTTGCTAAATTTCATCGATATAATACCAGAAAATGACAACTTTCGCAACAAATAAAACCTCAAATAGTGCTTCCGATAAACTCTACACCTGTTAAGAAAAGCTCAAATTATTAACTTAAAAAGTTTAAAAAAGCAGCATTTCCTTTAGGTATTGATTCTATTTATTCCCAAAATATTTGTTTTGCATAAAAATAGTAATGCAATAATTACATTATCAATTACGAAAAAAGAAAAATATGGGAATTTATGAAAGATCAAACTTATAAATCAAAGAAACCTAAAACATCTTGTCATTTTAGTGTATTTTACTATATGACAATATATTATGCTGAAATTAATTGTTTGTTTTAAAACGATATGTAGAATATATGTTTAATAACATATGGACAAAAAAAGCCGGAAAACAACCTTATTTTACTGAAATACTGACACTTACAAAAAACATGATATATAACATATTCTGGAATTCATTGAACTTAAGTGAATTATCATTAATTTTATAGTTACAAAGATAAATCGACCAAAAATAAGTATAAAATTAAATTAACATGGTTATGACTAAGACACCCTGGAATTTTTCAAAAATGAACTATGATGGCTCATGTGTTGATTGCACCTGGCCATCACCAGACAAGCTTTTTACAATAAAATACTCTGATGTAAAAGAAATAGTAACCAATTATCCTTTAACAGCAAGGAGTGTATTAATGCATCAAAACGAAGAAATTTTACTTCACATTGATGCTGGTGGACCTCCTGTATGGTCGGCAGATAGCAAATTTTTTGCTTTACCAATCTGGTTGTATAATGAGCACGGGTATGTTCAGCGTATTGGCATTGGTTGTATCGAGGAAATGAATTTTAAAATAAGTACTGAATATTTTAAAGTAATGCAATTACTTAGTATTGACGGAGATACAGTCAAGCTAATTGAAAGCCCAAACTTAAAAGCAAAAGAACGTATATTAAAAATTAATGAACTTGATTTTTACGAAACGGTTCATCTTAAAGAGACCGTTTAACCTTCAGAATTCTAATTTCATTTAAGTGAAGAAGCCGATTTATAAATCGGCTTTTTTTATTCCATACAACAGTTGAGCATTGCAAATATTAAATTGTCATACTTTAAACTGTATATGTAAGAATATGAAGTTTGCATTAATTAATAAAACCTAACATTTTTATACCTTATATATATAGTAGCTATAAATTGTTATAAAAAAATTCTCAGAAATTATATGTAGTTACTTCTTTCCCGAGGCGACTCACAACCTTAAAGAACTATACTTGTGGTTATTGTAGATATCAAAAATTCAATAAACTACGAAGTACTGGCAGGATGTATTTTTTTGGGTCGCATTTCTTTCTCCCACACCATTCCCATTTTGCATAAGTAACAACATAAAGCAATGTAGTTGGAACTTGTAAATAAAATATCATTTGCTCGCTTATTTAAAACTTAGAAATTCAACATTTTCTGTGATTTTAAAAAATCAATAGTAGTATCAATTGAGATTTTTCAACTTATGCTATAACAAGACTGCCAAAATTTCATTTAAAGTTCATTCCATCTGTGGATTTAGAACTTATCCCTGTTTCCCAAAAAACATAAAAGTCTAATATTATTATTAGTAGTAGTATTAAAAATTTAGGCCTTTAAAAAAAAGGAGTTACCTTAAAAATAATACTATTTTTTTTCATTCTGTTATTTTATTTAGGGGGTCAAATGTGTTTTTTATGTATTTTTTTACATTTTAATGTCATTTTATTAGGGGTGTATCAAAATAAATGTTATTTTTGCATCGTTATCCAAGTATTAACTTTAATTTAATAGTTATGAAAAATTATCAAAGAGGAATTTTAGCAGTAAGTGTTTTATTAATTGCAATATCTGCAAATATAAAAGCGCAAGAATCTGAAGTTGTTGAAGAAGAAGTAAGTTCGCCTTTTACTGTAGGCGCTGATTTGGTCTCTTCTTATGTTTGGCGTGGTGTAAAATTTGGTGGACCTGCCTTGCAGCCCATGGTAGAATTTAGTAAAAGTGGTTTTACTTTAGGAGCATGGGGCTCTTTTGGAATAGGTCCGGTTGATGAAGCCGTAAATGAAGCTGATTTATATGTAAGTTATGGATTTGATTTTGGCCTTAGTATCGGGTTAAGCGATTATTATTATCAAGGTGCCCCTTATTTTGAATATGGTGATTCAATTTCCAGCCATGCCTTAGAAATAAATGTAGGTTATGAAATCAAAAACTTGTCAATTAGTGCCAACTACATTCTTAACAATTCCACTTATGGTGCCGGCTCTGTTGGTGGTGATATGTATTTTGAATTAGCTTATGCCTTCAAGAATTTCAATTTCTTTATTGGTGCAGGAGACGGTTGGCATACTTCTACAAATAATTTTGAGGTCTGTAATATCGGAATCTCAGCAAGTAAAGAACTTAAAATCTCAGACAAATTTTCACTACCTGTAAGTGGCCTTGTAAGTATCAACCCACAACTTGAAACTTTAAATATTGTAGGCACAATAACCTTCTAACTACTGTTAATGATTGTCAATTGTGTTTTTATTGATAAAATTCCATCTCAAAAGAAGGAACTTTTAAATTCTTTAGGGATGATTGCAAAAAATCCAAAGACAACTAGGATTTTAAAATATTAGAAAACAATAAATAAAATAGATATGAAAAAAGTTGAAGCAATTATTCGCAAAACCAAATTCGATGATGTTAAAGAAGCATTACATGAAGCGGGAATTGAATTCTTCTCTTTCTGGGAAGTTCGGGGAGTTGGGAAAGCTACTGAGGCCCGTATTTATAGAGGAATTAAATACGATACTAGTTCTATTGAAAGAATCTTAATCACTATATATATGCGCGATCAGTTTTTGGATCCCACTATAAAAGCAATTATGAAAGCGGCAAATACCGGAAGCATTGGTGATGGAAAAATCTTTGTATCTGAGTTGCAGGATGCTTACAGGATTAGAACAGGTGAGCAGGGCGATAAGAGCCTATATATTGAAGAATAGTTCCTTTTTATTAAAAATTTAAAACTCAGTAATATGAATGAAACTTTAACAACTATACAACAAATAGACGGAGTAGGTCTGGATGTTTCCATCAATACAATTTGGCTTTTGGTAGCTGCCTTTATGGTAATGTTTATGCAACCAGGTTTTGCAATGGTTGAAGCTGGTTTTACCCGCCAAAAAAATGCAGCAAACATCTTAATGAAGAACCTTATGGATTTTGTAATTGGTTCTATAACTTTCTGGTTAATTGGTTACTCCTTCATGTATGGCGAAGGCAATGCTTTTTTTGGAGATTTTAGTAAATTTGCATTTGATCCGGGCACAGATACTTATGGTGCTGGGTATTCTGATTATGCTGATTTAATGTTTCAAACCGTATTTGCTGCGACCGCTGCTACAATTGTTTCAGGTGCCATGGCCGAAAGAACAAAATTTAGTGCATACCTGGTTTTTAGTCTGGTTATTACCCTAGTAATTTACCCTGTTTCAGGCCATTGGACGTGGGGTGGAGGATGGTTGTCTTCCTTAGGAACCGATGCAACAGTGCTTGATGCAGCCGGTGAACCCGTAAGCTGGGGCTTTATTGATTTTGCAGGCTCAACAATAGTGCACTCTGTGGGTGCCTGGGTTGGTCTTGCCGGTGCTATTATTCTAGGTCCACGTATTGGAAAATATGTAAAAGGTCAGGCCAGGGCAATCCCTGGACATAACATTGCTTTAGGTGCTTTAGGTGTATTTATCCTATGGTTCGGATGGTTTGGTTTTAACCCGGGTTCTGAATTGGCTGCTACAGGTGGAAGTGCCAGTGCAATTGCCAAAGTTGCTCTAACAACAAACCTTTCTGCTGCTGGGGGCGCAATCGCCGCTATGCTGGTAGCCTGGATGCGTTATAAACGTCCAACCTTATCCTTGTCTCTTAACGGCGCCTTAGCAGGTTTAGTTGCGATTACTGCCGGCTGCGCTGCCGTTAGTCCGCTTGGGGCTCTGCTTATCGGTTTAATTGCTGGTACCGTTCTCGTATTCAGTGTTGAAATTATTGATCAAAAATTAAAAATTGACGATCCTGTTGGTGCAATATCAGTACACGGAGTTGCAGGCGCTATAGGAACTCTTCTTGTTGGAGTTTTTGCCCTGGGCTCTGAAGTTACTTTGGCCGATGGAACTACCCAATTGGTTGGTGCTGGTTTAATTTACGGTGGTGGAATGAAACAACTTGGGCTGCAGGCTGCCGGAGTGTTCTCAATAGGAGCATGGGCATTCGTGTGCGGGTTCATTTTATTTAAAGTATTAAAAGCTACTAATGGTTTAAGGGTTTCAAAACGAATTGAAGAAGAAGGTTTGGATATCTACGAACACGGAGAAACTGTTTATAATATGTAAAGCTATTTATGTTAGGTTGGTTAAAAGGTCGGTTTTACTACCGGCCTTTTTTCTTAAGTACCACTTAATCTTGCAACAGATGTAAACTTTGGATACACCTGATTAATGTCATTAGTAATCTTGTCAATAACATTGCTGCAATATTTATAATATGCAACTTGCTCCATGGCAATATTGCCACTAAAATTATTGATTAAGTGAAAAAGAGCCACTAGCCAACTATCAAAAGTTTCGGACAAAATAATTCGTGACGGACTATCATTTCTCCATTGAAATATTTGACCTTTTAGCCCTCCAAAGATTCCAATTGTATCAACACAAAGTAAAGTATTCGTATTATCTGAAAGAAATGGAACCCAATTTGGATTCCACCAGTTTCCTGGTTTCCAGTCAGAAAAATTACCCTGGGCATTATGTTTATCCAATAATTGTTTTTTGTCGATGATTCCGCTAAGAGGCAAAAGGCTCATTGGACCCCAAATATGCGTATTTATTGAAACACTCCCATTGAATAATTCATAAAACGAATAAAAAGTTTCTGGAAGCTCGAGCCCAAGTTTCGATTTAAAAGCATTAATTGAAGCTGAGCAGGCACCAAAATTTAAATGTGCTAACAATTCGTCTTGTTTATTAATAATCAATGATTTAAGTTGTTCTATTATTGTACTCATTCTTCAAAAATAGTGAATAAAAAACAAAGTTTTTCGAATAATTTAAAATCAAAAGGAAGGTAATTTTGCCATAATATCATTAAAATTAACATTTTGCTGTTTGTCATCAAAAATTAATCGCTATTTTTGCACTCTTATTTTTTAAAGTAAAAGTAGATGAAAATTACATTTCCCGACAAAAATGTCAAAGAGTTCCCGGAAGGGGTTAGTGGATTGGATATAGCAAAAAGCCTTAGCAATAGTCTGGCTAAAGAGGTGGTTGCTGTTGGAATTAACGGTGAAACTATTGATGCTACTTTACCAATAACAAGTGATGCAGAAATAAAACTATATAAATGGGATGATGAGGAGGGAAAACATGCGTTTTGGCATTCTTCAGCTCACTTAATGGCTCAGGCATTGGAACATCTTTACCCGGGAGTAAAACTATGGGTTGGTCCTTCCATTGAAAACGGGTTTTATTATGATGTAGATTTACCTGAAGGCCAGGTAATTACAGATTCAGATTTTCCAAAAATTGAGCAGGAAATGTTGAAACTTGCTCGTGAATCTAATATATTTACCAGAAAAACTACTCCAAAAGACGAAGCTCTGGCTTATTATAAAAAAAAGGGTGACGAATATAAAGTAGATCTTATTGAAAGGCTCGAAGACGGTACAATAACATTTTATACCCATGGCGATTTTACAGATCTTTGCAGAGGGCCTCACCTGCCAAATACCAGTTTTATTAAAGCAGTAAAAATACTTAGTGTTGCAGGTGCTTATTGGAAAGGCGATGAAACGCTCCAACAATTAACACGATTATACGGTATTACTTTTCCTAAGCAAAAGATGCTGGATGAATATCTTGACATGCTGGAACAGGCAAAAGCCCGGGATCATCGAAAAATTGGAAAAGAATTAGAGCTTTTCGCTTTTTCACAACGAGTTGGCCAGGGTTTACCACTTTGGTTACCTAAGGGTGCGCAGCTAAGGGAAAGACTTGAGAATTTTCTTAAAAAAGTACAAGCAGCCTATGGATACGATCCTGTAATTACCCCGCATATTGGACAAAAAGAGCTTTATGTTACTTCAGGACATTATGCCAAATATGGAAAAGATTCTTTCCAACCTATAAACACACCAGCTGAAGGTGAGGAATTTTTATTAAAACCGATGAATTGTCCTCATCACTGCGAAATATATAAAACAAAACCACGTTCGTACAAAGATCTACCCATTAGGTTTGCAGAATTTGGAACTGTTTACCGATACGAACAAAGCGGTGAGTTACACGGACTTACAAGGGTTAGGGGTTTTACCCAGGATGATGCTCATATCTTTTGCCGGCCAGATCAATTGAAAGAAGAATTTATCAAGGTAATTGATATCGTGCTTTATATTTTTAAAACCCTTGATTTTCAAAATTTTGAAACTCAGATTTCATTAAGGGATCAAGAAGATCATAGTAAGTATATTGGTAGCGACGAGAATTGGGAGAAAGCAGAAAGTGCTATCGTTGAGGCAGTTGGGGAAAAGGGGCTAAAAGCTGTTACCGTATACGGAGAAGCAGCATTTTATGGTCCAAAACTTGACTTTATGGTAAAGGATGCTATTGGTAGAAAATGGCAGCTTGGAACAATACAGGTAGACTATAATTTGCCCGAACGCTTTGAATTAGAATATATTGGAAGTGACGATAAAAAACATCGCCCTGTTATGATTCATAGAGCCCCGTTTGGTTCAATGGAACGATTTGTAGCCGTTCTTATCGAACATACTGCTGGTAAATTTCCACTTTGGTTAACTCCAGAACAAGCTGTTGTTTTACCAATCAGTGAAAAATACAATGAATATTCGAAAAAAGTGCTCGAGGAATTGAAAAAAATGGATATTCGTTGCATTTTAGACGAAAGGAATGAAAAAA
>JARGGF010000640.1 GCA_029210905.1 Bacteroidales bacterium
CAAAAACTCGCTAAAAAGCTTAAAAAAGAATGTAAAAAAGGAACACGAATTATTAGTAACACATTTAAAATTCAAGGATGGCGTGCAGAAAAAATTATTAAAAAAAATAAATAGATGAAACCCTCATCGAGGGATTTTAAAAAGAAACTTAATCACTCTAAAATAAGTAAATGATTAAAATTTAACAAAATAACCTAAATGTAATCAAGTGAAATATGCAATTATTTCAGATATCCACGAAGATATCAAAAGTTTAAGAGAAGTAATTAAACTAACAGAAAAAATTAAAGTTGATAAGTTGGTCTGTTTGGGTGATATAACAGGTTTTAGCCATCTGCACCATACTCACAGCCATACAAAGGATGCCGATGCCTGTGTGGATCTGGTAAAAAAGAATTTTGATATTGTTGTAGCTGGAAATCATGATTACAACAGCATTAACCGCATGCCTAAACATTTAATCCGCCATGCAAAAGCACAGAGTTCCATTCCCAAAAAAACATGGAATTACCAGGGTGAAGTACATGCTGATTTGAGCACAGATAGTACTGATTTTTTAAATAATCTTCCTGAATATTATATTGAAACTGCCCATAACTTTCAAATTTTATTCAGCCATTTTACCTATCCTGATTTAACAGGCTCTACTATGATAGTCCCTGAGACCAAAAAGGAGTTGAAAGCCCACTTTAATTTTATGAAAAGGAAAAACAGTTTATTAGGTTTTTTGGGGCATACACACATTAATGGATATGCTTCTTCTTCAGGCAATTATGTTCGGTTTAAAGAGTTTGGGTTTACAAAAATCGCGAAAAAACAACAGATTATTTTTGGCCCGGCCATTGTAAAAGATGGCAACAGGAGCGGCTTTATGATATTTGATTCTATTAAATTCGAACTTTCCATAATTAGAGTTGATGTTTAAAAAAAATATTGAAATGAATAAGATTTGGTCTAAGTTTTCATTTAACATTATTATTCCGGCTACACTTAGCTTATTGCTTTTTGTATTGGTTATCTTTTTGCTAATCATTCCTTATTTTGAGCAAAGTATTTTGGAACGCAAAAAGGAGATGATAAAAGAATTAACCAATTCAGCCGGGAGTATATTGGTAGCCCTGGATCAGGAAGTAAAGGATAGTATTTTAACTATAGAAGCGGCACAAAATGAGGCAGTTAATGTAGTAAAAAACTTAAAGTATGGTCAGGAACTTAAAGATTATTTTTGGATTACTGATATGCAACCTATGATGATTATCCATCCGTACCGTCCCGAAATGAAGGGAAAGGATTTAAAAGAATATGCTGATCCTAATGGGAAAAAATTATTTGTTGAATGTGTGAACAGGGTTAAAAGTAATGGGGAAGGGTTTGTTGATTATATGTGGCAATACAAGGAGGATTCTACACATATTGTTCCTAAATTATCCTATGTAAAAGGCTTTAAAAACTGGGGATGGATAATTGGCACAGGAATTTACCTTGAAGATGTTAAAGAACAGATAAAAGGGCTCACTAATCGATTATTGATCATCTCTTTAATAATTTCTTTTATTATTGGGCTTATTCTTTTTTATTTGGTAAGGATTAATATATTAACTGAAAATAAACGTCTGATTATCAGTGATCGGCTTAATGATGCCTATAATAAATATAAGGTACTGGTAGAGGCTTCTACCGAAGGGATTATTGTAATTCTTGACAACGAAAAAGTTTATTACAATTTGTATGTTGCTAATTTACTTGGATATAGCGATGAAGAATTTGAAACATTGAGCATTTATGATATCCTTTCCGAGAAAGAGAAATTTTCTGAAGTTTTAATCAATTCAGGGACAGAAATTAAGTTTCCAAAAAATTTTGACACCAATCTGATTAAAAAAAATGGTGAACTGCATGAGGCATTTATTTCTGTATCAAAAATTAACTTTCATGGAAAAGATGGGTTTATTATAGCTATAAAGGATATAAACCCTTATATTGAACAGCAATTGGGAGAAAATATTGAAAAGTTCAAAGCAATTACCAATAATATTGACATAGGCATTTTCAGAATAAATCTTGGGAATAAAGGACGATTTGTAGAAATTAACAATGCTGCTAAGAAGATTATTGGTGGACAAAATGAATTCGAGTTTGAAGCGGTCTATTTTATGGATCTATTTTATAATATAATTGAAAAAAAAGAAATTGAAACTCAAATTAGATTTCATAAAAATATTGATAAACAGATAGTTAGGATAAAAAAGCTCGATGGTTCTATAATCAATGCCATGATATCTTTATTTTTTATCAATGGAAATGAGGGGAATGATAATTTTTGTGATGGAATTATTCAGGATGTAACCGCACAAAAAAAGCTGGAAAATGAAAAAGATGCTATTTCTGAAGAGTTAATGCTGGCAAACCTTTTTATGACACAATCTATAAAGCTTCTTGCTCGAAAAATATCCTCCTGCAATACAGAAACTTCAATACAATCAGCTGTAAATAAGATGGTTAAAGATGATTCAGAAGCTATAATAGTTCACCTGGATAATAACAGTCCTGTAGGAATAATTACATGTTCCGATTTTGGCGAAAGAATTATTATTAATGAGACTGATCTAAAACAATCAGTAGCCAAAATTATGAGTGCTCCATTGATCAGCCTTCCTGAAAATGCGATGCTGTTTGAAGCATTACTTTTAATGAGAGAAAAAAAGCTGAGCCATATTTGCATTCAAAATCCCAATGGGGAAATTTCAGAAATTGTAAGCATAAAAGATTTAGCCATCGGACAAAGCAGAATGCCTGCAATGTTAATCCAACGAATTAAAGCAGCCACTACTATCGAAGCGTTGAAAGACATTTATATTTCCATTCCGGTTCAAAACAACTTACTTATTGAGATTGGCGCAAAAGCTGATATCATTACACGAATAAATAGCAACCTTTCAGATGAAATTTGTATTAGAGTTGTAGAAATCGCATTGGCCGGGATTGAAAAGCCACCAGTTGATTTTGCTTTTATTGCATTAGGAAGCGTTGCCCGCGGTGAACAAACTTTTTTAACCGATCAGGATAATGCCTTGATTTATAATGAAGTACCTGAAAATCAGAAGGATAATGTAAAAAGATATTTTTTGGAGCTGGGTTCCAGGATAAATCAAAAACTGCATGAGGTTGGTTATAATTATTGCCATGGAGAAGTAATGGCGCGAAACCCAAAATGGTGTTTGTCGATTTCAGAATGGAAGCAACAATTTAAAGATTGGATAATTAATTCGAGTCCACACGATTTAATGGAGGCAAGCATCTTTTTTGATATCAGAAATATTGCAGGGAAATTTGAACTAGGAAAAGAGCTTGGAAATTACATAGGGCAACTGGTTGAAAATAAGGACATTTTCTTCTACCATCTTGCAGAAAATGTCTTATCAATCAAACCCCCCATAAGTTTCTTTGGCAATTTTATTGTGGAATCAACCAAAGAAAACAAATCTGTTTTTGACATAAAAAAGGTAATGATGCTGGTAACTGGTATTGCACGCTTATATTCACTAAAACACAATGTTAATGAAACAAGTACCTTGCAGCGTTTAAAAAAATTGAATAATTTGGGAATATTTGCAGATGAACAGGCCAAAATGTTGACTGATAATTTTAATTATCTGATGCTTATGAGATTAAATCACCAATTAGACGCCATAAAAAAGCACAAAGAACCTGATAATTTGATTAACCCAAAAAGTTTAAATGAAATTGAGCGAACCACCTTAAAAAAAATATTTTTGCAACTATCAGATTTTCAGGCAAAAATAAGTTTAGATTTTAAAGGAACTATTTCGTAAGCGCTTTGCTGTGGTAAGTGCGATAATATTATTTTTTTGTTTGGCGACCAAAAAAATCAAGGCCAACG
>JARGGF010000641.1 GCA_029210905.1 Bacteroidales bacterium
CTCTATGAAGTTAGGGTAACGCCCTGTAATTTATTTTAATGTATTTATGAAATCCCATCAAATTTTCAGTTTGACGGTATGGTATTTTAACGAGCAAATCAAAAAAAATAAACATCATGAGAAGTCCATTTACAGGTAAAGAAATGAGCATTGTAAAAGAATGGCGAACCTGTGTTTTCGCAAAGACGAATTCAGGGTGTTGTTTCGTTCGTACAAATGCGAAGATACAGGCGAACAATTTGAGGATGATGCATTTGCTCTATTGAATTACAATCAGTTGGTAAACCAATACAGGGTAAAATACAAGTAGCAACTAACTAATTTCGGCTAATCTAATTAGCAATAATATAATCCAACATGCGAAACATTAGTAATTAAGGCTAATTTCTATTTAATATCGCAAATTTGTTTTGGTCATATAAATTTATAATAAAGTTTATAAATAGCCACGGGCTTCAGCCCTTGGTTCAAAATCAAACTTAAGAATGGGCTTCAGCCCAAATATTTATTTTAGGCTAAAGCCAGAAGTTCTTATTCATATACCACGGGCTAAAGCCCGTGGCTACTGAAAAGCAAATCAATATCTTTGTTCATCAACCTCTGATAAACAATTTTAAAAGAGGTATATTTTAGAACTTAGCCGTAATTAATTAAAAAAGCACATCAAATTTTTTTCTTAACTAAATTTCTAATTTCTAATTTCTAATTTCTAATAATTAATTTCTAAAAAATCACATATTTCTCCTATATTGCCCTCCAACATTAAATAAAGCGTTGGTAATCTGACCAATAGAACAATATTTTGTGGTTTCCATTAATTGTGCAAATACATTTTTATTGTGGCGGGCAGCTTCCTGTAACATTTTTAATTGCTCATCAGCTTCCTTCTCCCAGGTTTTATGCAGATTAGCCAGCATTTTTACCTGGTATTCTTTTTCGGTTTGGGTGGCACGAATTACTTCACCGGTAATAATTGTGGGCGAGCCTTTTGACGACAAAAAGGTATTTACCCCCATAATGGGCAATTTGCCTGAATGTTTAAGCCGCTCATAATAAAGTGATTCCTCCTGTATTTTACTGCGTTGGTACATGGTTTCCATAGCACCCAGTACACCTCCACGCTCAGTGAGCCTGTCAAATTCTTTGAGCACAGCCTCTTCTACCAAGTCAGTCAATTCTTCTATGATAAATGAACCTTGCAAGGGGTTTTGATTTTTACTTAGCCCTAATTCGTGATTAATTATCATTTGAATGGCCATGGCCCTTCGAACTGATTCTTCGGTAGGAGTGGTGATAGCTTCGTCATAAGCATTGGTATGTAATGAGTTGCAGTTGTCGTAAACTGCGTATAATGCTTGCAGCGTGGTTCTGATATCATTAAAATCAATTTCTTGCGAGTGTAATGACCTTCCCGAAGTTTGGATGTGATATTTTAGTTTTTGTGAACGATCTTCAGCCCCATATTTTATCTTCATGGCTTTAGCCCAAATTAATCTTGCAACCCGGCCCATTACTGAATATTCAGGATCAATTCCATTAGAGAAAAAGAAGGACAAATTAGGAGCAAAATCGTCGATATTCATGCCCCTTGAAAGATAATATTCCACGTAAGTGAAACCATTGGCCAGGGTCAATGCAAGTTGTGTGATGGGATTGGCCCCTGCTTCAGCAATATGATAGCCGGAAATAGACACAGAATAGAAGTTACGGATCTGATTGTCAATAAAATATTGTTGAACATCGCCCATTAATTTCAATGAAAAATCGATGGAATAAATACAGGTGTTTTGTGCCTGATCTTCTTTTAGAATATCGGCCTGCACTGTTCCACGCACATTAGCAAGCGTTTTCTTTTTTATTTGTTCATAAATATCAGCATCAAGAACCATATCTCCGCTAATGCCAAGTAATTGCAGGCCTAAACCATTGTTGCCTTCTGGTAAATCACCCTGGTAAGCTGGTTGTTCGATACCTCTTTTACTGTAAATTTCATCTATTTTACTTTCCACTTCCTTTTCAAGTCCATTTTCTTTAATATACAATTCACACTGTTGATCAATGGCAGCATTTAAAAAATAGGCGGTCATAATTGGAGCAGGGCCATTGATAGTCATTGATACTGAGGTGTTTGTCTTTACCAATTGAAAGCCTGAATACAGTTTTTTGGCATCATCAAGACAGGCGATTGACACACCGGCATTTCCAATTTTGCCATAAATGTCTGGGCGAACATGTGGGTCTTCGCCATAAAGGGTCACCGAGTCAAAAGCAGTACTCAGCCGAATAGCTGGCAATCCTTTGGATACATAATGAAAACGCTTGTTGGTGCGTTCTGGCCCTCCTTCTCCGGCAAACATACGTGTAGGATCTTCCGATTCGCGTTTGAATGGGAAAACCCCTGCTGCAAAGGGAAATTCACCGGGCACATTTTCTTTTAATTGCCATTTTAGTATATCTCCCCATGCTTTATATTTAGGAAGTGAAATTTTTGGAATCTGGCTGTGTGAAAGCGATTCTGTAAAGGTTTCAATATGAATATCTTTGCCCCTTACTGTGTAGGTGTAAATCTTTTCTGTATATTTTTTTTGTTTTTCATCCCATTGTTCAATTAGTACCTTGTTTTTTGGATCCAAATTAAGCAAAGTTTTTTCATACAGATGTTGTAGCCCTTTTCTTAAATCAGACTCTTTTTCAGTTAGTTGGGCTGATTTATCAATTGCAAAAAGCTGATTTGCGACTTCAGCCTGTTGCTCACACCACTGGTTATAATTTCTAATGGTTTCTGATATTTCGGACAAATAACGGACCCGTGCAGGAGGGATTACTATTAATTTATCATCAGATAGTGCATTAAGATGAATTTGTTCATCGAATTGGATCCCTGATTTTTCTTTAATTTGATAAATTAAGTTCAGAAATAGCCGATTAACCCCAGTATCATTAAATTGAGAGGCAATGGTTCCGAAAATTGGAAGTCCTTCCAGATTGTCTTCCCAAATATGGTGATTTCTTGCATATTGCTTCCGAACATCCCTGAGTGCATCCTCTGCTCCCCTTTTGTCAAATTTATTAATGGCAATAATATCTGCAAAATCCAACATGTCAATTTTTTCGAGTTGTGTGGCTGCACCAAATTCTGGTGTCATCACATACATGGCAATGTCGCTATGTTCAACTATCTCAGTATCAGACTGTCCAATACCAGATGTTTCGAGAATAAGCAAATCGTAATCAGCCGCTTTAATAATATTTACAGCATCAGATACATATTTTGACATGGCCAGATTGGCCTGCCTGGTTGCCAATGAGCGCATATATACTCTCTCGTGATTGATGGCATTCATTCTAATCCTATCACCTAATAAGGCTCCACCCGTTTTTCTTTTTGAGGGATCAACAGAGATAATGGCAATGGTTTTGTCTTTGGTGGTCGTTAAGAACCTGAGCACCAGTTCATCAACAAGTGATGATTTTCCTGATCCGCCGGTACCCGTTATTCCAATAACTGGGGTTTTCTTTTGATTTGCATGTTTTCTTAACTCATCTAGTTCACCATTGATGTTTTCCGGAAAATTTTCAACACACGAAATCAGTGATGCAATGGCATTTCTGTTTTTTTTGCGGATATCATCAATATTGTACCTGAATTGTTCACCTATTGGGAAATCAGAAGTGCGAACCAGGTCGTTTATCATTCCTTGCAATCCCATTTCCCTGCCATCGTCAGGCGAATAAATCCGGGTGATGCCATAATTTTGAAGCTCTTCTATTTCGGCTGGGAGAATTACACCACCTCCACCGCCAAATATTTTAATATGGCTGGCATCGTTTTCTTTCAGCAAATCGTACATGTATTTAAAAAATTCCATGTGCCCTCCCTGATATGAAGTGA
>JARGGF010000642.1 GCA_029210905.1 Bacteroidales bacterium
AAACTGTAGTAATTGCATCATTCAGTCCTGTAGCTTTTTCGACGGCTTGCAGGCGTTCTGTATATTTTTTTCGGTCTTCAAAGTTTAATGGATCAGCAGAGCGTAAATTACCATTAATTTCGGTGTATTCGTTATTATCAAAAAGGAGTTGAAAATAATTTTCTGAAGAAATCCTATCGTGATAGCCACATTCGCAAACGTTAATGTTTTTGATGTGATCCTCCATGGGAATTATTTTTTTGCACTCGGGACATTTATACCAAAGTCCTTCTTTGGTAACTTTTTTGTCCTTAGTTTCCGTATTAATCCCTTTTCGCAATCTATTAAACCATCCCATATTTCAAAAAATTAATACTAATGTTAATATTAAATTGATACAAACATAAAAAAAATAGTTTTACCAGAAAGTAAAACTATAGGTAAAACTATTTTTATTTCGAATAACTAGTTTTTATTCAGTGCATTAAGATCTTCGTACGCTATTTTAAGTCGTTCAACGATTGATTTTTCACCTTCACGTAACCAAACACGTGGATCATATTTCTTTTTGTTAGGAACATC
This sequence comes from Bacteroidales bacterium, assembly GCA_029210905.1. Lineage (GTDB taxonomy): Bacteria > Bacteroidota > Bacteroidia > Bacteroidales > NBLH01 > NBLH01. The sequence goes on from JARGGF010000642.1 coordinate 562, forward strand.
ATCACCTTCAGGGTTACCGATTTGTCCTTGCAAGTATGCATGGTTTTTAGCCTCATAATTTCTAATTCCATCCCAAAATGCCCACTGAGTATCAGTATCAATGTTCATTTTAATAACACCATATGAAATAGCTTCGCGGATTTCTTCTCGTGTAGAGCCAGAACCCCCGTGGAATACAAAATTTACAGGATTAGCTTCGGTATTATATTTCTTTTGAATAAAATCCTGAGAATTTTTAAGAATAACTGGTGTTAATTTTACATTTCCTGGTTTATAAACACCATGAACATTACCGAAAGAAGCAGCAATGGTAAAATTAGGACTTATTTTGCTCAATCTTTCATATGCTTCAGCAACTTCTTCAGGTTGGGTATATAATTTAGAGCTATCAATATCTGTATTGTCCACACCGTCTTCTTCGCCTCCTGTAACGCCTAATTCAATTTCAAGGGTCATACCAATTTTGCTCATTCTTTCAAGATATTTTTCGCAGGTTGAAAGATTTTCGTCAAGGCTTTCTTCTGAAAGATCCAGCATATGCGAGCTGAACAAAGGTTTACCTGTTTCTTTATAGTTTTTTTCACCAGCTTCCAGAAGTCCATCAATCCAGGGCAAAAATTTTCGGGCAGCATGGTCTGTATGTAATACAACCGGAACACCATAAAGTTCTGCGACTGTATTTACATGTTTTGCAGCTGAAACTGCACCAGTGATGGCCGCCTGCAGCTTGTCATTTGGTAGGCTTTTTCCAGCATAAAATTGAGCCCCGCCATTCGATAACTGAATGATTACTGGTGATTTAACTGTTGCAGCTGCTTCTAGTACTGCATTTATTGTATTGGAGCCAACAACATTAACTGCGGGTAAAGCAAAATGATTTTCTTTTGCAATTTCAAACAATTTCTGAAGATCTGGACCTGTTACAACGCCTGGTTTAATTTCCTTTAATACCATAATTATTTGTGATTATTAGTTAATAGTTTTCTAAGTTTGATTTTACAGGGTGAATTCTCAAACTTTATTTATATTTCGTCTACAAAATTACAAAAAAATATCAGAATGTGATAATTGTCAGGTTTTCAAGCAGGCAATGTTTAATTATTCTAACTGCATTATCCATAAAATTTGCAAAAATTTATAATTCATGAATAATGGGAAAGCATAAAAATAATTAGTTGGTACCATAATTATAGCGAGAACATGTCGAATACTATGAAAATTGAAAAAATGATTACATTTACTGCAAAAAAAACAAAAGCATGCTCAGCAAAGGATTAATTAAGCTGGTAAACTCTTTAAAGCATAAAAAATACAGACAACAACATGGTCTTTTTGTAGCAGAAGGTCATAAAATGATTGGTGACCTTATTAAAATAGGCAGTCCGATAAAAACCATTATCAGTGCCCAAAATATTAACATGAATGGCGCATTTGAATTTGTTCAATGCAAATCGGGGGAGTTAGACAAAATCAGCTCTTTAAAAACCAGTCAGGATATGATTGCATTGGTGAAAATACCTGAATATCAGTATAAAGAGGAAGCAATATTAGATAAACTAAGTCTGGCACTGGATAGCGTACAAGATCCGGGGAATATGGGTACAATCATCAGAATTGCTAACTGGTTTGGTATTAATAATATTTTATGTTCATTTGATTGCGTTGATATATACAACCCCAAAGTTGTACAAGCAAGCATGGGAGCATTAATGAAGGTAAAAGTGCATTATTTGGATTTGTGTAAAACTATTGAACAGCTTGCTAAAAATACTGGTTATGAAATTTATGGTACTTTTATGGAAACAGATTCAATTTATGAATTGGAACTATTGCCACGAGGGTTGATTGTAATGGGAAGCGAAGGACATGGAATATCAACGAAAATTGAAAAGTTGATTACTAAAAAAATTGCAATACCTTCTTTTGCAGCTGAATTTGGTGGTGCTGAATCGTTGAATGTTGCAGTAGCAACAGGAATTATTGTATCTGAATTTGCAAGACAAAAACAAGAACTTAGAAATTAGAACTTCCAGGTTCCAATTTCTAAGTTCCAAATTTCCAAATTCCAATTTTTAAAACGAGTCATGGTGTAAGCTGGAACCTCCCGACATATTTGAGTCTATTTTTGAAGGTTTTCCCTTGTATGAAACATCACTTCCCCCGGTTGCCCTTACCTGAAGTTCTCCGGTAGCATAAATTTCAGCATCGGAGCCTCCTGTGACTTCAATTTCGCAGGTACCAGCCTCTAAACCTGTTGCTTTAATATCACTACCTCCTGAAGCTTTTGCCTTAAATACTTTGGCAGTACCTTTGATATATCCATCAGATCCGCCACTGGCCTTAAATTTAAGTTCGGCTGTTTCGATTTCTAACCGGATATCGCTTCCCCCGGAACAAATTACCGATAAATCATTGAGTTTAAGGCTTCCCTGCGTATATATATCACTGCCGCCTGAGGCACTCAATCCTTTAATATCAACAACACTAAGCTTTATTTTCAATGTTTTTGCTTTACGAATACTTTTAGATAGAAAGATTCGAAGATTATCTCCATTTACCTCAGTCATAATATATTGATGAAGGTTCTGATCAGCTTCTATTTCCAATGATTCCTTGCTTCCCTGAGAAATGTATAAATCAATTCCATCTTCTACTTCTACTGATTTAAATGACGAAACATTTCGTTCTGATTTGGTAACGTTTCCATCGCCTTTTATGAACTGTGCCTGAAGGAACTGGTAAGTAAAAAAATTAAAGGCGATAAGGCTGATAATTAGTAGTTTGGAGTTTGTCTTCATAGTTTATTGTTTTTGTGATAGTTTCAATTTTAAAGAAAAGACGTAGTTTAAAAATGTTTGCTGCATCCAAAAAGTAAAAGTACGGAATTTGTCCGTTTTTTTTATTTTTCATAACAACATTCAACCAGAAATTATAAGATCACCTCATTCATCGAGCTTCATCATTCATTAAGCTACGTATCTGAAATATTGTCAGGCAAACATCAATCATCAAGGTATAAAACTGAAACATTGACAGTTGGATGTCAGACATTGAGGTACAAAACTAAAACATTGTAATTATTGATGCCACACTAGCTTTGCAAGTACCTCGGCACTGTTTTCCCCATCCATTGCCGATGAAACAATTCCACCGGCATAGCCGGCACCTTCGCCTACAGGATAAAGATTGGTAATCTGCAAATGGTGCAGTTTTTCTTTATCCCGTGGTATGCGCACAGGGGAGGAGCTGCGTGATTCTACCCCTAAAATTAATGCTTCATTGGTAAGATAACCATGCATTTTTTTTCCAAAATCTTTAAATCCTT
>JARGGF010000643.1 GCA_029210905.1 Bacteroidales bacterium
TAGCCGAAAAATTCTCAATCGTTGAAAAAATAGGCACAGTAGTACTTGCATATGTTGCGGGGCTATTGCTTGGCAACAGTGGATTATTGTCTGAAGAAAGTAAAGCCATTCAGGAAATGATAGCCACAATTACGGTACCATTAGCCTTACCATTGTTATTATTTTCAGCTGATATCAGAAGTTGGCTGAAATTGGCCTCAAAAACAATTATTGCCACTTTCCTCGCCGTATTTGGTCTTCTAATTATTATTATCGCTGGCAATAGCTATTTTGCAGATAAAATACCTGATGTTTGGAAAATTTCAGGCATGCTGGTAGGTGTTTATACAGGAGGAACTCCAAATCTTGCTTCTATAAAAACGGCATTAGATGTAGATCCGCAAACGTATATTATGGTACATACTTACGACACTATAATTTCGGCAATATTTATTTTATTTCTAATCACAGTTGGACAGCGGTTTTTTCTTTTATTTCTCAAGCCTTTCAAAGATACATCTAAAGAAAATACTAAATCTCAATATTCTGAAAATGAGAGTAGGACATACATGTCACTGCTAAAAAAGCCGTCCATTTTGCCGCTATTGTCAGCAATAGGAATTTCTTTGGCTATAATGGCAGTTGGTGGTGGAATAAGCATGATAGTGCCTGAAAATATTTCTATGGCCATTGCGATTTTAATCATCACCACACTGGGAATTCTTATTTCCCTGATTCCTGCAGTTAATAAAATTGAAACTACTTTCCATTTTGGGATGTATTTAATTTTGGTATTTTCAATTGATGTTGCCTCAATGGCAGATTTATCATCATTAAATATTCAGTCGCTTTACCTGCTTTATTATATTGCAATTGCTGTATTTGGCACCCTACTCCTACAGATTTTCCTGTCAAAAATATTTAAAATTGATGCTGATACTACCATCATTATTTCTACAACACTAATCTGTTCTCCTCCTTTTGTGCCGGTTGTTGCAGGAGCTTTAAAAAACAAACAAGTAATCATTTCCGGTTTAACTATCGGAGTATTAGGCTATGCAATAGGAAATTATCTGGGAATTTTACTTGCCTGGTGGCTAAAATAGTGTATTTTTTGAAAAAATTGTAATTGTTTATAATATAGAATGTTAAACAACTTTATAAAAACATTAAAATATGGGAAGGAGACTGAAAGTGCTGACTGCAACACCTTTTTTCATAACTGTTAGTTTTACATCGCACATTGCTGAAAATATGTTAGCCTTTTATTAATAAAGGCACAGCTCTCCTATCCTGGTTTATCATCCTTATCACCTCTTAAATAACGAAAGCGTTTTCGCGCATCCACCACGTAGATACTACCCGGATAATCAAAAATTATTTTTTTATAATATTTTTGAGCCAACTCATTATTATTTAACTGATAATCATAAATTTGAGCCAGCTTGTAAGTAGCATCATCGCCCAATAAACCAATTGAATAATCTTTTACAATCCTTTCCAGATAGCTTATGGTGTTTTCTAAATTACCCTGTTTCTCATAAATCCTGGCTTTGAGATAGAGCACATCATCAATTAATGAATGTGTTTTGAACAATACCTCCAGGGTATCTAAGGTTGCAAGTGCCTCATTTTCTTTGCTTTGTTCTAAAAACATTTCAGATCGGGCATAATATTTCAGCGCTGTTTCAGCAGAGTCCATGCCAGTATTGTCCTTAATTAACATAGAAAGTTGAAAGGCATCATTGGCTATCAACTTTGATGTCCCTCCTTTTAATACCTCTAATTGTGCCTGTGCCCAAACAAAATTTCCAGTATAAAATGCCAGCATGGCTCTTTTATATTTAGCTTTATCACCTATTTCGTTAGCATCATTCATTTTTGCTGCCTGAGCATATTCTAAAATGGCTTGGGAGATGGAATTCTGCAATAATAAAATATCACCTAATTCTATCTTGCAAACACCAGTAAAAGCTGGTTCTAACTTGTTTTTTTCAAGTGCATTACTTAGTAATTTTATGGCTTCGCTGCTTTTACCTAAATAAAAAGCTTGTAAATGAGCAAGATCTTTTACCAGCCGGATGGTTTCAGCCTGATTACCAAATTCATTAATCGCCTCAAGATACTGATTTTCAATATTCTTAATCTCTTCTGTCCCTTTTATCTGGCCCAGAACAACTTGCTGATAAAGTACATCAAGATACCCCAGTTTGGCATTGATGTAAAATGGTGAATTTTGCCCCTTTTTTAAAACATATTCAAAAGCTTCGGCTGCATTAACAAACTGATTATTTACCAAAGCCATTTCCCCCAGGTCCAGCAATCTCATACCCCCTTCTTTTCTCCTCTTATCCAGAGCTTTTGCTTGTATTATAGCGCTGCCAAAATTCTCTTCCTGAATGTATAACCAAATTAATAACTCACTGTATATGTATGCATTAGATTCTTTTTGGATTCTTTTAATGAGTGTTTTTTTTAAAATGTCTTTTAGGTTTTCATCAAAAGTGCTCACCATTTTTGACTGAAGGCTATTTTCAACCATTGTTCTCTGCGAAGGATCTTCCTGCAGCAAATCAAGATATTCATCTACCATTTCCTGGCTCTTCCTCTGGTATGCATATGCATTTGCCATTTCTAAATGAAATTGATAAGGCAACATTTTTCGCCCTTTTAAATAAGTTTGATTCGCAAGTTCAAATTCTCTTTTTGAAAGAAAATAATTTGCTATCCTGCTAATTTCATTTTTGTTTGAAGGCAAATTTCGCAAAACATAGTCATATTGTTTCTCCGCACCTGCAATGTCTTCCTTAACTTTTAGAAGATAACCTAATTCTATGTAATTTTGTAGGTTCCGTTTGTCTTTTCTTATTTGCTTTTTAATAATTTTCTCAGCTTTTTCAAATTCCTTAATTTCGATCAAACTGTTTACAGTATAGGAAAAGTATACCTGGGCATTGTTTTGCTTATAGAGCTCTTCGAATAAAACAGCAGCTTTTTCAAATTCTTTACTCTGATAATACTGATAAGCTAAACGAACTTTTGAATCCTGAGCAGTTACAGAAAAACCAATCCAAACAAAAAATATAAATAATAAATATCGCATACCCTGATTTATTTTGAGCAAAGTTACACAATTATGAACGTATTAAACTTCAGAAATCATATGGCGCAATTGTAAATATCCCCATAAAATAAGAATAAAAGTCTGATAATGTTGAAACTAAGATTATTTTGTAATTTAACAAAGCCAATGTTTATTTTTTGTACCTTTATCAAAAAGCTATATTAAATTTACACTTGTACAAAAGTATCATGAGAAAGTCTTTTATCATAATGTTAGTAGTGTATTCTTTTGTGTATGCCTGTTCTGGTAGCAGTACTAATGACGAAATGATGATTTCTGGCTATGAAGGTACCAATAATAATGAAGTTACTGAACAAGGAGTATTAAAACAAAATTTGGGTACTAAGGAAACCATCTCAAATAGCACTTTAAATCAGGATGTTGAAAAAAAAATAATTAAAACAGCAGATATATCTATTGAAGTAAAGGATTTTATAAAGGCAAGAATAGCGCTTAGCAATTTACTGAAAAAACATCAAGCCTATTTTTCAGATGAAAGACAAAACAATTACGATTATGAGACAAGCAGCACAATTACTATACGTTTAAAATCCGAAAGTTTTGATTCATTACTAAACGAAATTAGTAGTTTGGCCTATAAAACAAATACTAAAGAAATTCATGTAACAGATGTTACCGAGGAATTTATTGATGTGATGGCCAGACTAAAAAATAAGAAACAAGTTGAACAACAGTATCTTGAATTGCTTAAAAGAGCATATACTATTGATGAAATATTAAAAGTTAATGAGCATTTGCGTGTGCTCCGCGAGGAA
>JARGGF010000644.1 GCA_029210905.1 Bacteroidales bacterium
GCTTAGTATTACAATTACACACACTAAGAAAATCTCGACCTTATTTACTTTTATTTTCATTGAGCAAATGTAGGTGGAATTATAGTTGTAAAAATTCAAAAATGGGTAGTTAAAAGTTCAAAATGATCTCTAAAAAGCCATATTTTATTAAGAAATCGACAATATTGCCATTTTTTTTTTAGCAACATACAATTAAAAACGAATCAAATGATTTATGTTGTGAAACAGTCAGAAAATTTGTTTTGGTATTCAGTAGGAGTATTACCATATTTTTTCTGAAAGCACTTGCTAAAATATTTCGGATTTCGAAATCCAACTTTAAAACAAACCTGCGATATGTTAATTTTGTTTTGCTCAAGCAATTGAGCGGCACGTTTCATTCTGATTTCCTGGATAAAATCATTTGGGGTAAAATTGGTCCACGCTTTTATTTTGCTAAATAGCATGGTTCTGCTCACACCTAGTTCAGTGCAGAAGAGTGGTATGTCAAAAAGTTCGTTTTCAATATGTTTTTCAACAATTTTAAATGCTTTTTTAAGAAGCTGCTCATCCAGTGATGAAACTGTGATTTCATTAGGTTCAAAAGTATCCTGGGCTGAAAACTTCTCTTTTAAACGTTGCACTGAATCAAGGAGGTTTTTAATTTTTAATTTAAACTCCTTGATATTGAAGGGTTTGCTGATATATTCATCAGCTCCGCTTTCTAAGCCTTCAAATTTATATATTAGTGAAGTTCTGGCAGTTAACAAAATAACCGGAATATGACTGGTTTTTATATTTGCTTTTATATTTGCGCAGAGTTCTGTGCCCACCATTTCGGGCATGATAACATCGCTAATAATTAGATCAGGAATGTGTTGTAGTGCTTTTTGCATTCCAATTTTTCCATTCTCGGCCTCAATTATTGAATATTCTGTTTTTAATAAATTTTTTATAAATGAACGTAAGGGTTTATTGTCTTCAACTATTAATATGCTATGTTTATCTTCATCCAATACCAGATCTTCCACATCATCATTGATATTTATTGTATTTCTTTCAAGCTGAGCCACATATTGTGTTAGATCATCACTTGGTCTAAAATCTTTTAAAATTTCATCATCCTGTAGATGGGCCCTGCCTAATGGAAGGATAACTTCGAAGATAGCCCCGGTCTCCTGATTATTTTTTACAGCGATATTGCCGCTATGAAGGCTTACAATATTTTTAGCAATTGAAAGACCAATTCCTGTTCCTTTGTTATAAGCTTCATTGGAGTGGTTGTGGGAGGGTATTTCAAAAAAACGATCGAAAATTTTATCGATATATTTTTCAGCAATTCCAACTCCATTATCTTTAATGCTGATTCTTACCGTTTCCTTTTCTTTTTCAATTTTTATTGTTATGCGGCCACATTTTGGTGTATACCTAAAGGCATTTGAGATAATGTTATAGAAAACACGTTCAAGCTTATTGCGATCGAAATAAACAAGAATAGGGTCTTCGGATGAGTCGAAGGTGTATTCATAATTACCATCCTTGGCATATTCGCTGAATGAAAAAAAGATTTCTTTTAAAAACTTTACAATGTTACCTTCAGCTGATTGTAATTTAAATTGATTGTTCTCCAGTTTTCTGAAATCCATTAATCGATTAATAAGGTGTAATAAATGTTTTGCACTATTTTCGATAACTAATAGTCTTTTATGCATCTTATTGCTTCCTTTATAATCAAGAAGAATTTGCTCCAAAGGCCCTAATATCAATGTTAATGGTGTTCTGAATTCGTGCGATATATTTGTGAAAAACTGAAGTTTAGATTTATTTATTTCTTCATTCCGTTCTTTTTCACGATGTTCCAATTCAAACTTGTGCTTAAGTTTTGCTTTGGATTTTAAAAACCTGATTAAACTGAATAGGGCCAGTCCGATCAATAGGGCATATAGGGCAAATGCAAGAGGACTTCGCCATGGTGCTGGTTTTACAACAATTTCCAGCGAAGTGATTTTGTTATTCCAGATAGCATTGTTATTGGCTCCTTTCACTTCAAAAACATATGTTCCAGGGTTTTGAATGGTATAATTTACTTCATTTTTGTTTGAGATGGTGAATTCGTTCTCTAATCCTTTTAGGCGATAGGCATACTGATTATTGGTGGAATTAATAAAATTTGGAATGGCAAAACGAATGGAGAAATTAGCCTTATCGTAACTAAGTATAATTTTATTGGTGTAAGTAATGCTTTTGTCTAAAATAGAATCTGCTCCATCCGGATTAATTGGCTCATTCTTAATCATTAAGTCAGTTATAATTACCTGTGGAGCATAACTATTGAGCATAATGTTCAATGGATCGAAAAAAGTAATTCCGGCGGGCCCCCCAAAAAATATTTTTTGATTTTTAAAGTTATGAACACTGTTATCGTTAAACTCGTTACTTACTATACCATCCGTTTGATCGTAAAGGGTAAAACTATTATTTTGCGGATTGTATTTAACAATGCCATGGTTACTGCTTAACCATAGAAAATGGCCATTATCTTCGGCAATAGCATGGATGGAGGATATTTCTGAATTCGAATTTTTTATTTCAACCTTTTTAAAGTCACCATCATCAAACAGGTAGAAACCATTGCCTTTTGTCCCTACCCATATTTTATTATAACTATCTTCAAAAATGCATAAAATGTCTGTTCCTGAATTAAGATGCCTATCATAGAAGTAATGTTTTATTGCAATCTTCTCCGATTCTGTTTCAGCTAGGTTACTACAATTAAGCCCGCTCTGGGTGGCTACCCACATTCTTTTGGATGAGTCGATGAAAATTGATCTTACGCGGTTGTTGGATAGCATGTTACTATCATTTGCCTTATTTTCAAATACTTTTATTTTTTTGCTATGAAGGTTATATCTGATCAATCCTTTTCCAAAAGTACCTATCCATATAATGTTACTATTTTCTTGTTTAATTGAGTAAACGCCTGTCTGCGAAAGGGTTTCTTGTAATTCTTTGGAAAGTTTATTCTTCAATATCCTCTTTTTTGTTGGGTCTACTATAAATATACCTTCGGTAAAAGTGCCAATCCAAAGTTCGTTTTTATCTGATAAGTACAAGGATTTTACATTATCACTGCTTAAGCCTTTGGTGTTTTTTTTATTAAGGAACTCAGTTTTACCTGTTTCAAGATTTAGAATAGTAACGCCACCTCCTTCAGTTCCAAAATACACCTTGCTTTTTTGATCAGAAACAATTGAACCAACTACATGATAACTCAAACTACATTTCAAAGTTGTTTGATCAAGATTGGTAAAATTTTTAAAGCTGGGGTCCCAGACACTCACCCCACCATAGTATGCGCCAATCCAAATTGAGCCTTTTTTATCACAAAAAATGGATTTGATCTTTTTTAAATAGGAATGTTCAGCATTATTTTCTTCCAAAATATCAACGGATCCATTTTTTTTTAAGATACATACTCCACTATAGGTGCCTATCCACAAGTTTTCTTCCTGGTCGAAACAAAGCGCCCTTATATCTTTTGAGACGGTTTTAAAATTAGGTAAATCGGAAATATGTAACAACCTATTTGATTCAGCATCAAGCTTATACAGTCCATTTTTTTTGCAAGCTATCCAAATATTGTTGTTCGAATCAGCTAATAAATCCTGTATTAAAAATGGTCCATTATTTGGCTCAATACCGTAACGCTTAAATTTTAAATGACCCTTTTCCTGTCCGATCAGTTTGTTAAGTCCATTGGCTGTTCCAATCCATATATCCCCTTTTTTATCATTTATAATTTGAAGAACAAAGTTATCAGATAAACTTTGTGGATTATCTGAAGAATATACAGAATTAAAGGAGTTTGATTTTTTATCATATATGGATAAACCTTTAG
>JARGGF010000645.1 GCA_029210905.1 Bacteroidales bacterium
TTATGCCTGATTTCATAATTGAGAGACTCAGCCAGGAATCAGTTCCTTTAACAAATTCTCCATTAACCCGAAGGTCCAGGCCTCCTGCATAACCTTTTGCTTGTTTATCAGGGTAATAAATTAACCGGATATTATCAACACCATAAGGGATAATTTTTTTCAGGTCTTTATAATATGCCTCGGCCTTAAAGTGAAAGGGGCGTTTGAACATGGCAAAGTCGTAATCGATAGAAGCAGTATACTGAATTGAGTAAGGGGTTTTTGCATTTTTGTGCATAATTCCCTGTCTATCAATAATTTCACGATAAAATACTGACTGATAATATACTCCTCCACCAATTCTGAAATAAAGCTTTTGAATTTTATAAGGATACCAACTAATTGAAATCCGGGGGCTAATCAGAAGCTCTTTATTTACATCCCACCAGCTGGCACGAACACCATATTCAATATTCCAAAGTAACTGTCCGTCATTTTTAAAATTAGCCTGTATGTATGAATTATAGCGGTTTGAGTTAAGGTTATTCTGCGAATTCCAGTATTCTGCTAATTTTATTTCGCTATTCGTATAAGGAATAGAGAAACCTGCAGAATCAACCATTTTCCATTCGTTAATCCTATCGTTTACCTGCTCATTTTGAAATTTTAAACCCCATTGAACAAAATGTCTGCCAGTTTGCCACCATCCGGTATGATTTAAACTGTAAATATTAGCATCAAAGTAACTTCGGGCATGATCAATAAAGCTGCCAATCCCTAAATTTAGTATGCTGTCGCCAAATGTGGAGGAACCAAGTTCTTTGTCCAACTGATTAAGCGAATAGCGCCCTTTGATATCATAAGTTAACGATTCGCTATTATCATAAGCTGCACCGGTGAGTTTAAGATTTAAATTCTCAGAAGGCCGGTATTCAATGTTTATACCTCCCATCATTGAAGTAAATTTATCCTTTTCACTGCCTTCGAAATCAATATATAAATTTAGTGCTTCATTTGTAGTACCAAATGAAGTATTTCTGTCTTCGGGATAAAAAAGATAATTGTTGTTGGCGTAATATGCCAATAAGCTTACTTTTATATTTCCATAAAGATTATAGCTTAGTAATGTTTGAAAATCAAGGAAATTCGGTTTATATTCTCCCTGGGTATCAAGGCTGCTTAGCAGGTACTGCGAATTTTTGTACCTAAGCCCTGTAAGATGTGAAATTTTTTTATTAAAATGACTGCCTTCAATATGTGCTGATGCTCCTAAAAGGCTTAAGCTGGTTGTTGCTTTAAATTCAATTGGCTTTTTATATGTAATATCAAGCACCGACGACATTTTATCAGCATATTTTGCACTAAATCCACCCGAAGAAAATTCTACTTTTGAAACCAAATCTGAATTAACCATGTTTAGCCCTTCCTGCTGTCCGCTTTGTAGCAAAACTGGCCTAAATATCTCAAAATCATTAATATAAACCAAATTTTCATCAAAACTTCCGCCCCTAACCGAATAATTTGCACTTAATTCGTTAACTGATGCCACTCCTGGCAAAGTTTTTATAAAGGTTTGAATCTGGTTTCCTGAAATGTTTGGGATATTATCAAGTAGCTTAGGTTCAATACTTGTTAGCCCTTTTTCACGGGCTTTTTCATCAGTAATCTGAATTTCAGATAGCTCTTCATCTTTACTTTCCAGAAATACATTCAATTCGATTGGATGTGAAAGATAAGGTATTGCAATTTCTTTGCTTGCATAATTTATTGCAGAAAATTGCAGAATGATTTCTTTTTTACTTTTAATATGCAAATTGTAATTGCCTTTATTATCTGAAACAGTCCCATTATTTGAGTTTAATACTTTAATGTTTACATATTCAATTGGATTTCCAGCTGAATCGGCAATAATTCCCTTTATAATCCACTCATTTTGAGCAGATAACAAAAAAAAATGCAGGCTTAATAGAAAGGTAAGTACATATTTTAGCATGGATGCAAATGTACTATTTTAATAAAATTTTACAAATACACATTTTAATAAGAAAGTCACCACGAGGTTTTAAAATAACTGCCAATAAATTTTTATGATTTTTAATGATGATGGTGATGATGATGCTCATTTTCCATATCCAGCAGGTCTTTTCCTGAATCTTTTAGCAAACCTATTGACCATTTTATAATTACAAACGAACTTATAATAGCAGCAATAGCATCAATATAAGTAATATCCCAGATTAAGGCGGCAATTAAACCTAAAATAGCCGTTAAACTGGTAAGTGCATCGGCAATTACATGCAAGTAGGCAGCCCGGATGTTATGATCAGAGTCCTCATGTTTGTGATGTAGAATAAAAGCACTAACAATGTTAACAATCAGTCCGCTAATGGCAACATAAATAGCGTCTATGTAATTGATAACCTGAGGATTGAGCATCCGTTGTATGGCTTCGGACATGATTACAAAAGCAAAAATCAATAAGATTAAGCCGCTGCTGTATCCTGAGAGGGAGAGAATTTTATCTGAATCTCCCTTAAATTTTTCACTTTTATCAACTTTTCTAACAAAAATATAGGCAATCCAACTTAAACCTATAGCTAAAACATGTGATCCCATGTGAATACCATCGGCCAATAATGCCATGGATTTGGTAGTTAAGCCAAAAACGATTTCTACTATCATGGTTGCCGCCGTAAGCACAACCACCCACTTTGTTTTATTCTCTTGTTTACTTTTGTTAACCGACATTTTTGCTTTTGAGTTCAATAACTGTAATTTCAGGATCGGTTCCTACACGTCCTGGAAAACCTATATAACCTAGACCGATATTTACGTATAGATGCTGATTATTTTCTGAATAGAGTCCTTTCCACCTTGGATATTTTAAGCTTACAGGGCTCCAACTATAGCCCGCAATGTTAATGGCCATTTGCATTCCATGGGTATGTCCTGAAAGCGTAAGTGCAACATCTGTTTTATTAAGCACCTTATAGTCCCAGTGAGTTGGGTCGTGTGAAAGTAATACCTTAAACGGCACTTCTTTGGCTTTTTCCATTACAACGTCTAATCTGCCAAGTTGGGGAAATGGTTTTTCACCCCAGTTTTCGACACCCAAAAGCGCAATTTTTTGTCCATCTTTTTCAAAAATATGGGTATCATTTAGCATTAGCTTAAAACCCATTTGGGCATGATATTGTTTTAACAGCTCCAGGTTGACAATTTTTTCCTCTTCACTGTCCCAATGATGATAGTCACCATAATCATGGTTGCCAAGAATGGAGTATTTTCCCTGTTTTACTTCTAATTTTGAAAGTAAAGCAATCCAGTCGTCAAGTTCATCAGCCTTGCTATTTACCATATCTCCCGTAAAAACAATGAGATCAGCATTTTGGCTGTTCATTATGTTAATTGCTTCACTAAATTTTTCTTGCTCACCAATAAGACTTCCTGCATGAAAATCAGAAAACTGCAGTATTTTTAATCCATCGAAAGCCTCAGGCAAATGGTCAAAGTAGAGTGTTTTTCTATTTACAGTAAAGTTGAATCTTCCTTTTACTATACCATATATTACTGATGCGAAAGGAATTGATGCTATAAATAATCCCATTCGGCCAATAAAAACAGATCTGGATATTTTATCAGCACCCGAATACACAGAACCTTGTGGATTACTGATTTTTTTTGTTGCCCAGGCTGCCACTTTGCTGAAATCTTCAACTACCTGAAATACTACGATAAATAGTTTGGGTAAATAAAATAAAACAACTACAGCCATCATGTAATGAACCATTTTGTTGGACCTAAAATCTGAACTCATTCCAAAAAACAAGGCATAAGCAGCTACAACAAATAATGAAAATGGCACCAGCCAATAGGCTCCGTATATGGTATAT
>JARGGF010000646.1 GCA_029210905.1 Bacteroidales bacterium
CGTATCTTATATTTTTGGTTCTTTGGCAACTTTTTGTTTATTATCCGTTTGTGCATATGATTTGGGGTGGCGGATTACTTGCTGAGTGGGGAGTACTCGATTTTGCTGGTGGTGTAGTTGTACACTCAACTGCTGGTTTTGCAGCCCTTGCTTCAGTAATTTATGTTGGTAAAAGACGCGATAATCAATCACCTCCAAACAGCATTCCATTAGTAGCAATAGGTACAGGTCTACTTTGGTTTGGATGGTACGGTTTTAATGCCGGTAGTGAGCTTAAAGTGGATTCTATTACTACACGTGCTTTTTTAAATACCGATGTAGCTGCATCTTTTGCCGCAATAACCTGGTTAATAATTGAATGGGCACGTGAAGGCAAGCCAAAATTTGTTGGACTCTTAACCGGTGCAGTTGCCGGTTTAGCAACAATTACTCCGGCAGCTGGTTTTGTTCCGCTTTGGGCTGCCATGCTTATAGGCATAGCCGCTGGTACTGTATGTTATATTGCCGTTAAGTTTAAAAATAAACTAGGATGGGATGATGCTTTGGATGTCTGGGGTGTCCATGGTATTGGAGGAGTTCTTGGTACAATTTGTCTCGGTATTTTTGCTTCAACTACAGTAAATACTCAAGCGGGTTTAATCGAGGGTGATGCAGGATTCTTTTTTAAAGAAGTTGTGGCCGTTTTAGTGAGTGCAGTTTATGCATTTGTTTTCACTTATCTTATGTTGGCTATTATCAATTTAATAACTAAAGTAAAAGTTTCTGAAGATTTTGAAGATTCAGGTTTAGATCAATCGCTGCATGGAGAAAAAGCTTATGATGAGGGCGCTCTTTAGGCCAAAGGTCCGGGTGCCATCATCGCAAGTGTATTGTTTTGTAATTTAGTGAGTTAACTATTTAAGTCCCGGTTTTTGAACGGGACTTTTTTGTTTTATATTACCTGACGGTGTTTTTGTATTTTTTTTAATTTATAGATAAGTGATTAAGATTAAAAGTTGGGAAAATATCTGCTTAGTCTATTTACGAAAACTCATTTTTTGGATGAGACTGTTCAAAAAGTAAAAATATACTTCCAAACCGTTTAAATACTGGATTCTCGTTAAAAACAACCTCTTCAAAATCAGTATTTTGCCTTATTTTATTACATTGCGATTTAATGACATTTATCATATTTTGTAACTTTTTAAACACCCCTAAAATATCATCTTTTACCTGTTTTTTTAGGCTTAACAAAACACTATTAAGTTTATATTTCCAATTTTTATGATTATCTTTAAATATAAGAAGAGAATTGTTTGAAAATGTTTATTACCAGTCTGTTTCCATTATACGAAAAAATGATTATTGGGCAGGCGCTATCTAACATAAAAGTCAGGTTTTAAGTCATACAAAAAAAGTCAATGAAATCAAGATTAAACTTTTTTGCTATTTCGCTGGGTATCCTCTCTATTGTATCTTCATTTATCATTATTTATTTGGCTTACATGAGCTCGATTAGAAATGCGGAGCAGGAGCTTTATCGTTTTTACACAGACAAGGCACACTTTATTAATGCCTTAATAGAATTGAATGAAGACAAATCTAAAGATGAACTTCTTAAGTTAATTAAACAATCATTTGAAAGAACAACCCGTCCTGAGGATGAATATGTCTGCATAGTTGATCAAAGCTCAAACCTTATTTTACATACTAAGCATCCCGAAACCACAGGCAATTATGCAGGGGCCAATATTTTAGACGGACAGGAAAAATGCAGCCTAAAAGATTTGGTCATTGCTAAAAAGAATTATATCGGTAGCTATATTTCCATTTCCGGAGAGAAACAGATCGCGGCCTTTGAATATGTACCCTCGCAGAATTGGACTGTGGGTGTTCACAGGTCAAGCAAGGAATTACTTGAGGAGATTAAATCGCAATATAACTGGTTTATTATTGTTTTTATTGTAATAGGTGGATTTTTAATACCCCTATCCTTAGGGCTGCTTTTTTTTGCGGCCAAGGTGTCCCATAAAAAGCGACTTAAGCAAGAACTTAACAATCAGGAACAGTTAAAAATCAGTAATATTCAACTAAAGGAAGCGATTAAAGAAGCAGCAGAAAATGAAAAAAAATACAGAAATACTGTTATCGATTTAAAAAAGTCTCAATCTGTTGCCGGTATTGGTAGTTGGAAATGGTATATTAAAGAAAATACCCTAGAATGGTCAGACCAAATGTACCGAATATTTGGAATCAGCAAAAGTGAATTTAGTGGAAATTTATCGGATGTGATTGAACGCTCAATTCATCCTGATGATGTAGAAAAAGTTAAAGCATCGAATGAATCTGCTGCAAAAAAAAGCAAACCAATTCCATTAGAGTATCGATTAGTAATGCCTGATAAATCTGTAAAAACAGTTTGGGCTGAAGCAGGCGAAATCATATATGATGAAAAAATGGAACCTCAAATACTTTCGGGAATTGTGCAAGACATTACTGTGCGCAAGAGGACCGAATTGTTAATAGCAGAAAGGAATGAAGAAATTTTAACCCAAAATGAAGAATACAGACGAATTAATGAAGAACTGGCGATTGAAAGAGAAAAAGCAGAAGAAAGTGATCGCTTAAAGACACATTTTATTAATAACATGTCGCATGAAATACGCACACCCATGAATGGAATTTTGGGTTTTTCCAATCTTTTAAGTAAACCAACATTATCTGAAAGCAAGAAAGAATATTATATAAAAATAATACAGAATAGTGGTAATCAGCTTCTTAGAATTATTGACGATATCCTGGAAATCTCCATACTTGGCACAAAACAGGTGACTGTAAACGAAGAAGAGTTTTGTTTAAACGATCTGCTTCTGGAACTATTTTCAATTTTCGATATAAAAGCAAAAGAAAACAAAACGCCACTCTATTTAAAAAAGGGACTTTCTGACAAAGCAAGTAGCATAAAATCTGATAAATCGAAAATATTAAAAATTCTTGGCAACTTAATTGAAAACGCTCTAAAATTTACCAATAGTGGCTTTATAGAATTTGGATATTCGCTAATTAAGGATGCAGAACCAGAGCATATGCTTGAAATTTACGTTAAAGACACAGGAATTGGTATCAGACCGGAAAAGCAAGAACTAATTTTTGAGAGATTTTCTCAGGAAGAAAAGGAAAATCCCGGCAACATTGGTGGTCTTGGCCTGGGGTTATCCATAGCCAAAGAAAATGCAGAATTGTTAGGCGGAAATATCAGCCTCAAATCTGAAAAAGGAAAGGGGGCTACTTTTTTTGTAAATATCCCCTACAAGCAGGTAGATACCAGTTCCGACAATGTTTCTCTTAAGGAAATTGCCAGAGAATTACAAGAAAAATTTGTTGTATTAGTGGCTGAAGACGAGGAGGTAAACTATCTTTTTATTGAAACACTTCTTGAAGATGAAATTAACTTAAAATGTGAAATTATTCATGCTAAAAACGGAGCAGAAGCAGTTGAAATTTGCAAACAAAATACGACTATTGATTTGGTTTTAATGGATATTAAAATGCCATTAATGGATGGATACGAAGCGCTTGAATTAATAAAGGAATTTTGTCCGGATTTGCCCATTATAGCACAAACAGCCTATTCGTCAGCTTCAGATAAAGAAAAAGCCTTGCTGGCAGGGTTCGATGATTTTATTTCGAAGCCAATAATCCTTGAAGAATTACGTGAGATTATTAATAAATGTATGGTACACAAGTAAAATTAAAATAATTAAGTTGATGCAATCTGAAATAACGGCAAGAGTTATTAAATCGATCCTTTTTGGTATTTTATGCTTTCTTTTTTCACCATTTGGTATTGTGGCAAATATTGGAATAA
>JARGGF010000647.1 GCA_029210905.1 Bacteroidales bacterium
AAAAATGACTGGTACCGTTTTTTGGGCGAAGCTGTCTTTTACATGCCAATAATTTATATCCTGTTAGACTGAACTCTTCACTATAAGTGACTATAATTCCAGGTCAGATAATTACCTGCAATCTATTTTTTCTTCTTGTATATTTTAAATATTAGCCAGCCAAACCCTACTAAAATATGCCCCAAAACTATAATTGCGATAATTGTCAATGTCAGTCTATCTCCACTCATCATTCACTATTTCAATAATTTAACTTCAGAAATAATTTTCTCAACATAATCACCATCACCATAAGGTGAAGAAATAAACAGATAATAATGATTTTTAGCTTTAAGCATATAATGAACAAGCCTGGTTTTGCCATTTTGCGCCTTCCATTTGATTACCTTGTGCTTGTTTACTTTAATTTTCTCAATACCTATTAACGAAGCTAGTGCCCCTTTAGGTTCAAAAGCTTTTTTTATCTCTTCAAAAAGTGGTTTTTCCTCAATGAGTGGCAAAATAGACAAGGAACATAAGTAACCATCATCGGTATCAACTGTTTGCAGTGGAATAATTTCGCCATCGTCTGTAGTTTCATATTTTTGGGCATGATCCTCGCAAAAGTGAATTTCTTTTTCAAATGTATGAAAGTAGCCTTCTTTATAATCATGATTATTTACTGAGTAAAAAGAACCTTTTTCCAGCTCCAGATAAGAACCAGGAAATTTTATTTCTACATCTTCGGTTTTGAACAACATAAAATTATTATTTGTTTGACAGCTTAAATTGACTATAGGAATGAGTACAAGGAGTAAGGTGAAAAATTTTTTCATTAATGTTGTTTTTATTTGTTACTGTATTTTATCTATGAAATTAATTTGTTGTTAGCAAGATAACTATTTTTCATGAATCTGTTTAAAAAAAGCGCAAGGGGTGCACGAAAAATCTCCCTTTCTCTTCTAAACATTTGTTGGATGCAATATATGATTGGGCATCAGTTTACACCCATAAAAGTCAAAAATAACTCTACCGGAGTGTAAAGGATCGCAAAGGCTGGTAAAACTAAAGTATTGTACTTCTTATCTTTGTGGGTTCTTCGCGATTTTCATTGCGGATCTTCGCCGTTAAAAAAACGTTTTTGATACAGATCCCGAATCCTCCCAATAGTTCACCAGCAAATAAAATACTAAAAAATCATTTTATCCTTAATAAAACAAAATTTTTACATTTGTAAAAAACTTTGAAATAATGGGGCTAGCTTGTGTGCATTGTGGTGAAGATTGTGGTAATTATCCAGTTCTATGGAACGAAAAAGCCTTTTGTTGCAATGGATGCAAAACGGTTTATCAACTGCTCAATGAAAATAAGCTTTATACCTATTATGAAATTGAAGATACGCCCGGCATAAAAGTCGAAACTGAAGATTTTGGGAATAAATTCGCCTACCTTGACAATGAAGAAATTAAAACCAAAATATTCGAATTTAAAGAGGGTGATTTCCGAAAAGTCTCCCTGCATATTCCGGCAATTCATTGTAGCTCATGTATTTGGCTTCTCGAAAATTTAAACACTTTAAATAAAGGGATCACACAATCAAGGGTTAATTTTGTAAAAAAAGAGGTTGTCATTTCGTTTAACGAGACCGAAGTTTCTCTGAGGCAAATAGTTGAGCTGCTTGCTTCCATTCATTATGTACCCAATATCACCCTTGAGGATACTGACAAAAAAAAATCGAAGCAACAAAATAAAAAACTATTGTACAAAATAGGTGTTGCAGGCTTTGCTTTTGGCAATACTATGTTATTAAGTTTTCCTGAATACATTAAAGGCTCACTTGGTATTGAGGAAAAATACAGGGTGGTTTTTGGATTTCTGAACCTACTTTTTGCTATACCTGTAGTTGTTTTTAGTGGAAACGACTACCTGCTTTCAGCGTTTAAGAACTTACGACACAAAATAATAAATATTGATTTGCCAATTGCAATTGGAATTCTTGCCATTTTTTTTCAAAGCAGTTTTGAAATTATCTCAAAATCTGGTGCCGGCTACATGGATTCACTTTGTGGTTTTATCTTTTTTTTATTGGTCGGAAAATGGTATCAAAACCAGACCTATCAGGCACTATCGTTTGAACGCGATTACAAGTCCTACTTTCCTGTGGCAGTTACCCGGCTTAATCAAAATATTGAAGAAAGCATTCCCCTGGAAAATTTAAAGGAAAATGATTTAATACTGGTCCACAACCAGGAATTAATTCCTGCTGATTGCCAACTTATTAAAGGTGAGGCTAATATTGATTACAGTTTTGTTACCGGCGAATCAAAGGCTGTTCGGAAATCAGCTGGTGATTTCCTCTATGCAGGAGGCAGACAAATTGGCAGTTCAATTGAACTGGAAGTTAAAAGTAAGGTAGAACAAAGTCAGTTAACAAAATTATGGAATCAGGATGCAAAAGAAGAGGAAGGGAAAAACCTGAGTAAGCTGATTGATAAAGTGAGTAAACATTTTACAATTATAGTGCTTTCAATAAGCGCATTAACTGCAATATTCTGGAGCATTTACGACCCATCTGTAGTGCTAAAAGCCTTTTCGTCAGTGCTTATTGTAGCGTGTCCGTGTGCCCTGGCATTATCCATTCCTTTTGCCTATGGAAATATGATGCGTATTTTTGGAAAAAGGGGGTTTTACCTAAAAAATTCCGAAATAATTGAAAAATTAAGCAAGTTTGATACCATTGTTTTTGACAAAACCGGAACCATTACACAAACTGATATCCTGACCATTGATTATGAAGGAGTTGAATTATCAGTCAGCGAACTTTCAATGCTAAAATCGCTTACCCGGCATTCAACCCATCCACTAAGTGCAAGTATTTACCAGCAATACAGTAAACATGATATAATTGAGGTTCAAAAATACAGAGAAATCCCGTCTAGAGGATTAATAGGGGAATTTAACGGCATCAAACTAAAAATAGGTTCGGAAGAATTTATAACCGGCCATGCTGCTTTAAAGCTGGATACCAGCTCTAATGTTTTTATCTCAATAAATGAAAAAACAAAGGGGGTTTTTAAAATAAGAAATAAGTACAGACCCGGACTAAAAGAATTAATCAACAGATTATCAAAAAATTACGAACTCCATTTAATTTCAGGTGATAACGATACTGAAAAAAGACATCTACGTTCTCTCTTTGGAACAGGTAATAACTTGCATTTTCAGCAATCGCCAGCCCAAAAAATGGAGTACATCAAAAACTTAAGGTCCAAGGGTAAAAATGTACTGATGATAGGTGATGGGCTTAACGATGCCGGTGCGCTGCGCGAGGCTAATATTAGCATATCCATTGCCGATAATATCTACCATTTTTCGCCAGCCTGCGATGCCATTCTTGAAGCTTCCTCATTTCAAAAACTAATCAAATATGTGAAACTTTCAAGGCTGAGTATTAAAATAGTCAAGATGAGTTTTCTTATTTCATTCATCTACAATATCATAGGCCTAAGCTTTGCAGTTTCCGGACAACTTTCACCCATTGTGGCTGCCATACTAATGCCGGCCAGCTCGGTTACAGTAGTTGCATTCGTTAGCCTTATGACTTCAGTGGTGGCAAAGAGAAGGCTGTAAAAAATAATTGGCAATTGCTGAATAGCTGCAAGCAGGCGTGGTTCCCTGCATTTTACTTTTAATCAATAATCTCAAATCACAAGTCAATCTAATATTTTAGCTGTATTATAAAGCTATCTGGACACTATGGGGAGTCAAAGTGTAGTCACTTTCAACGGAACTTCCTTTTTGAAGCCCCTTAAAAAATCCATGTAACCCCTTGTATGATTGTCTTTGCTGCTATTTTTGCT
>JARGGF010000648.1 GCA_029210905.1 Bacteroidales bacterium
GCGGAATTGGTAGACGCGCTGGACTTAAAATCCAGTGACCATTGCGGTCGTGCCGGTTCGATCCCGGCCCCGGGTACACTTAAAACAGCTCATTGAAAGATGGGCTGTTTTACTTTAGCAAAATAGAAAAGCGAGAATAGCTCAGTTGGTAGAGCACGACCTTGCCAAGGTCGGGGTCGCGGGTCCGAGTCCCGTTTCTCGCTCTTTTTTTATGTTCTTTTGCTTCGGCAGGTTCAGAAAAAAAGATGGATGCCCAGGTGGCGGAATTGGTAGACGCGCTGGACTTAAAATCCAGTGACCATTGCGGTCGTGCCGGTTCGATCCCGGCCCCGGGTACTCGAGGAAGCTCATCGATAGGTGGGCTTTTTTTCTTTAACAAAACAGAAAAGCGAAAATAGCTCAGCTGGTAGAGCAGACCTTGCCAAGGTCCGAGTCCCGTTTCTCGCTCTTTTTTTTATGCCCCTTTTTAGTTAAATCCTATTTTTTTAATATCAAAATTCTTATAGTGTCATAGGTTTGTACAAATGTTACATGAACAAAGCTTTGGTTCTTGATACCCGCCTGGCAGTTATTTACCCGAAAACTTCTTTTCTCAAATAATGAACTATTATCCCTGATTTCTGAACCCACTGGGAGTACCTTTAACGATAAAGCAGTGATGAAGTTTGCAACATTTGAGGATTTTTATATTTTTTAGTATCCCGCTTTTCTTTTATATCAATAATAATCAAAAATTGATTTATTTTGCAACCTTATGTGTACGTTTTTCATCTAGGTAAAATAAATCTATCTTTAAATCGCTAAAAATTAATCCAGATGAAACAAACCGTTGTTGTTTTCCTGCTGCTCTCTGTTTTTTTAATAGGTGCAACAAACAGGGATATCGGTTACAGATACCGACCAGTTCTTATGAAACGCAGTGAACTGGAAAAGAGTGTTTTTATTCGAGAAAAGCAAGCTATTGGCAATCCGGGAAAGATATATTATAAGGATAAAACAATTTATTTGGTTGAAAAATATAAAGGTGTCCATGTAATTGATAACAGCGACCCACGTAACCCTCAACAAACAGGGTTCATAAACCTGCCTGGCTGTGTTGATATTTCAATAAAAAAAAATAGTCTTTATGCCGATAATGCAGTAGATTTAGTAACTGTTGATATATCAAATTATCCAATTATCAGTGTTACATCGCGGGTGAAAAATGTTTTTCCTGAACTGCCACCACCTGATATCGATTATGTTCCATGGGAATTTGAGGCCAGCCAGCGGCCCGATAGCACAATTATTGTTAACTGGGAAACTCCCGGTTCTAATTAATCGATATTCACCCAAAAAATTACACTAATGAAACTAATATACTTTTTTTTCCTCCTTTCCTTCTTGGTAATTCTTTCGTGCCACAAAGAGAGTGTCACTACTAACACTTCTGATCAGGGGCAGGGAGGTTCACTGGCCCGCTTTACCGTTGCCGGCGATTATCTTTATACAGTTGAAATGGATAAACTCCATGTTTTTGATATCAAAAATGAACAAAACCCAACAAAAGTTTATGATGTGGACTTGTTATGGGGGGTAGAAACCATTTTTGCCGAACCACCTTACTTATTTCTTGGTACCCGAACCGGGGTGAAGATTTTAAGCATTATCAACCCAGGTAAACCTGTCTATATTTCGGAGTTTATTCATATTTACAGTTGCGACCCAGTGGTAGTAAACGGGAATATTGCATACAGCACCCTTAATTCTTTTGGGGCATGCGGTCGCGGCTTAAACCAGCTTGACATTATTGATATTTCTGATATTTACACACCACAATTAATAAAATCCATCCAACTAACTAATCCTAAAGGACTTGGAACCAATGGGAATGTTTTGTTTGTGTGCAACAATGGTTTAGAAGTATATGATATCACCGACAAGCAAAATCCACAACTTATTATCAAAACAGCAATCAGTGCCGAAGATGTTATCCCACTCGACACTATTTTGTTGGTTGGCGCTACTGATGGTTTGTATCAATATGCTTATAACCAGAACTTTGAATTTGAACTATTAAGCAAGTTGTTTTCAATTGACCAATAAAAAATTTAGTATGAAAAAATACTTTCTAATAGTTGTTGCATTGGTTTTTACTATATTTCAAACCAATGCACAAGATGAACCTCTTGTCCTTAAAAAAACAATCATTTCCTTTGTGCCTCAATATTTAATAATCGATGGCATACGGATT
Organism: Bacteroidales bacterium; assembly: GCA_029210905.1. Taxonomy (GTDB): domain Bacteria; phylum Bacteroidota; class Bacteroidia; order Bacteroidales; family NBLH01; genus NBLH01. Next base: position 2,234 of record JARGGF010000648.1, read on the forward strand.
GATGTTGAACGTCAGCTAAAAGGCAGGCATTTTTTGCAGATCTGCCCTCAAATTTATACAAACTCAGCTACTGAATACAGTAATTATTATAAAGAAATGATTGGTGGGGGATTGTTTATTTACCACAAATATTTTCCGAATACTGATTTTATGAACAATGGTGTATATTTAAGTTATGGGATTACCTATAATTATTTTCATTTTTCACCAAATCAGGATTTTCCGGATGTTGGTGGGCGCAATATTAATAAAATTGGAGCCGACTTTATTATTGGCATCCAGGTGTTTCATAAACAGATAATATCGGTTGATTTTTATACAGGTGCAGGCATCCGTAACAGCTTTATCAACGGGACATTCAATCCTGATGGGAGCGAGGACTTTCCGCGCTACGATCATTCCGGCAATCTGTTCTTACTGGGCTTTCGGCTTGGTATCTTGATTTAAACCCATTCATCCTAATTAATCCTTTCGCAAAATGTTTAAACATCTGTTAAAATACGTGAAATTGTTGGTATTCATTCTTTTAGCTACAAATTTTTTAAAAAGTCAGGAGAACCAGGAGCTTCTGGAATCAACAAAAACGGTAAGTAATCATCATTCAAACAAATCAATCATCCTTTTTGTTGTACCACAGTATTTGATGTTAAATGGGATAAGAATAGATGTAGACTTTCGACAGAAAGATGCTAATAAATGGTGGATGTTGTCGCCTTATTACTATTATAGTAACCGCAATTCTATAAATATACTTAGAAATTCCAGGGGGGAATCAGCTTATCCCGAATTCGAATATGACAAACTAATTGGTGTAGGTTTGGGAGTTGGCCGTAAGCACTTTCTACTTAAGGAATCAATAAGTACGGGATTTTATTTCAAATACGGGGCCAGTTATCGTCATTTCGATATCCAGACTAGTATCCCTCTATTTGTGGAGTATATTGGTGATGATGGCCTTACTTATCAGCACCTGGAGCAAAAGCCCTATTCGTTGAAGATTGAAAATTTCCGGCTTAACGGAGAAATTGGCTATCAGTTCGAAACCAGGGCACAAAAACTATTTTTTGATTTTTATGCCGGGTTTGGTGCGTCTTATAGTTTTCATAATTCGGCGCAGGAAAACAGTATTGAATATAACCGTAACTCCATTGATTATGGTTTTACCGGCGTTTTGCTTACTGGAGGGGTGCGGATTGGGGTAGCATTGTAATTTTATAATTACAGACCTCTAGAAAAAAAACAGTAAAATAGAACAAAATGGTTTATATCGCATGGTTTAGAGGGCTACTGTTTTTAAAATTGGACAATGGAACAAAAATAATAGATTCTAAAATTGGACAATAACAAAATTTAATAAATTGATTTTAAAATAGATATAAAGGAAAAGAGTATTTCATAAAAAATTGTTATCTTTGTATTAACAAAAAACAAAATATCAATCCATATGAATACCCTTTTTCCAGAAAATAAAAATAAGGAATTGATCCCAATAGACAAAGGTTTTGCAATAAAAAAAGTTGGAGAAGAAAAAATTGAGTTTTATTTGTTGGACAGGTTATTAAAGGTAATCCCCTGTAAACCTCAGATTGAGCTCAGGGTTTT
>JARGGF010000649.1 GCA_029210905.1 Bacteroidales bacterium
AATACCAGTATTTTACTGAGGCAAAAATGGAAAAGCTTAGAAAAATTGGTTATTCGAAAGAATTTCATTCGCTTGAAGAAGGAATTGAAGATTATGTTAAAAATTTCTTAACGGGAAAGAATTATTATTAAAGCATTGATAATTAATAGGATACATGCAATGTGTTCAAATGCCGGAATTTGATGGCCGGCATTTGAATGTAAAATTTGAGGGGTCTTACTTTATATTTAGCATAACCTTTGCTTTTAGTTTTCCTTCACCTTTTTTATCCCAAACTTCTAGTTCACAGGTAACCGGATTTTTGGTTGCAGGATCCCTAAATAAAAAATTGCCTAAAACCTGAGATTTTAGGTCTGCAGGATCATAGGCTTCATTTCCAAGCATATCAGTTTCATCCAGAAGAACAGTATTACTTGCATCTGTCGCTTTCATATTCATTCCTATATAAACCTTCCCATCTTGTTCGGTAAATCCTTCAAGGCCTTCAATAATAAAATAGATTTTTTCATTCAGCCGGGCTTCGTCTCCAATAATTACCTTTTTTCTTTCTTCAGAAAAAAGATATAACTCATTGTAGCTGAGAATATTTTTTTCTATTTCTATAGCTTTGTCAGGAACAACCTCAAAATCCATAGTTGCTGTAAATGTGCCTTCACCTTTTTTATCCCAGATTTTAATATAAATAGTGTAATTATTATTAGAGTGAATAGGATTGGCCATTGTTAAAAAGCTCGTTAATAACAATGGTGATAAATCGACACCTGCGTCCTTCTCTGCATATAAATCACTATAATTGATAACAGTATCTTTCTTACTATCAGTTACGGTCATTTGCATTCCTGGAAAGCTAAAATTTCCAGTCTTTTTAAATCCATCAACACCATCAAAATTCCAGACAATATTTTCTCCATAAGTAAAGGTCTTTCTGTTAATTTTTTCTTCTCCAACAGAAAGATAAACATCCTCGCATGAGAGGCCATTTCCCACAGATGTCATACCAGTGATTAAATCTTTATTTACGGATTTTCTAAAATCACATGAGTAGATAAATAAAAAGAGCATGATAATAAGCAAATAATTAGTTTTCATAGGTCTATCAATTTAGTAAATACTATGTTATTAAAGCCAATATCAAAGATAAGCAAACTTCAGCTAATAAACTATAAATAAAACAGTTAACTTTCATACAATAGTTAACCAACAACACTATAAACGAAAATCATACTTTCAATACTTGAGGGAGACATAATTTTATGGAACATTCCGGGATATTATGATATTTTAAAAAAAATAATTGGAATTAATACCAGATAATCAGATGGATATAAATTTTTTATTATTTTTTTAAAAAAAATGGTAGGGTAGTTCAATGTTAATTCGGTTAGTAGTTAAAAGCACAAATTTTATAAACAATTAAATATTAAAATTATGAAAAAATTATTTTTAAGTTTACTAGCCTTAGCAACAGTTGTTCTGTTTTCTTGTAATAAAGATGAATTAGGATCATCAAACCTGCTAAGTTCAGAAGAAGAAGCAATTATTTCGAATGATGCTGCAGCTGAAGAGGTTTCAGAAGTAGTTGATTATGAGGTAGATTTATTTAGCGGCAGTACTGAAAGTATTAGTTTAGTGAGTAGCTCGTTAAAAACTTCAGGAACTGATTTTTTCGGTGGGCGATATCGTTTTGGACTACCACCTGTTATTACCATTGAAAAAACTGACGGTGGATTTCCTATGACTATTACCTTAGACTACGGTGAAGGAACCGAATTAATCAATGGAAGGATTATTAGCGGTACTATAAGCATTGTACTTTCAGCACCACCTCGTACTAATGGCGCAACAAGAACTGTAACTTTCAACAATTTTTATGTTGATGCTGTTAATATTGCCGGTACAAGAACCATGACTTTTAATGCTGGTGAAGGCAATGGGATTACCTGGAATGTGGTAGGTTCTTTTGTAATAACTTTTTCTGATGGAACCTATATTGAGAGGGAAACCGAAAAAACCAGAGAATTTGTTGCAGGATATGATACTCCAGGGGATTTTTCAGATGATGTTTTCAACATTTCAGGTTTTGTAAATTCAGTTAGCTCTGAAGGTTATACTTTTTCAAGGGTTACAATAACACCTTTGGTTAGATTAGGCACTTGCCGCTATATTGTTGAAGGAATTGTTCAAATGTCAATGAATGACGAAGTTTTTGCCGAATTAAATTATGGTGATGGAACATGTGATGATATTGCCACCATTACTAAAGATGGAGAAGAAAGACAAATAACTTTAGGCAAACGACACAGAATTAGAAACCTATAATTCATTAATATGCTGATTTCCGCACTTCTTGAGTTTAACAAAGAAGTGCGGAATTAATCTAAATCTTCGTATTTTTATACGGAATTAAAATTGCTGAGAATTGACAAAAGAGCATTTCAAGATCCTGTTTGAACAATATTTCGATACCATTCGAAATTATATCTACTACAAATGTGGGAATGAGGAGTTGGCTACAGATATTGCACAGGAAGCTTTTATGTTAATTTGGGAAAAACAATTAGTAAAGGACTCGAAAAAAGCCATCGGCTTGCTATATAAAATCTCCAACGATATTTTTATAAGTACTTACAGACGACAAAAAGTTGAATTGAAATTTCAAAAAACAATAGATACCAATCAAATTGACTTTTCACCTGAAGATGATTATCAATTTGAAGAATTGAAAGCAAAATATGAAAAGACTCTTTCTGAATTGCCTGAGAAACAGAGAATTGTTTTTTTAATGAGCAGGAATGATGAGCTAAAATACAGCGAGATAGCAGAAAGACTTAATTTAAGTATTAAAGCAATTGAAAAACGAATGACCAGTGCAATTGCCTTTTTAAAGCAGGAAATGATGGAATATACAGGAAAAGGGAGTAATTAAATCTCAGAATTTTAATCAGATAATAAGGAAATTAAATTGACATGATAGCAAAAAATACCTGGAATGAAGCACGATAAGGACCATATCGATTTTGAAAAAGACTTTTTTGGCAAAACAAATATCCATTATTCAAAAAGTAAGGAGGATGTTTGGGCTGAAATGGAATCAAAACTGAGTGAAAAAGCAAGCAAAAAAGTATTAAAGTTTGATTTTAACAAAGTGGTAAAATATGGTATTGCTGCCTCATTAATTATAGGTTTAGGATTGCTGTCCTTTTTAAGATTTTATTCTGTCAGTATAATTTGTCCAAACGGACAACATAGTTCGGTTTTTTTGCCCGATAGTTCAAAAGTTACTTTAAATGCAGGCTCCAATCTTGCATATCATCCATATTGGTGGCGATTTAACAGAACAATTAATTTTGAAGGTGAAGCTTTTTTTGAAGTAAAAAAAGGAAAAAAGTTTATTGTTGAATCTGAAAAAGGTTCAACAACAGTACTCGGAACTAGTTTTAATATTTATTCCAGAAATGATGAATATAGGGTATATTGCATTTCGGGTGTAGTTAAAGTAGAAACAATTAATAAGCAAACAACAGTTCTCATGAAACACGATTATAGTATTGTTAATCAACACGATAAAATAGTTAAATTAAAGGGCGAAAAAGATACAAAAAACGCAGTTGCCTGGATAAAAAATGTGTTTGTATTTACTTCAATGCCACTTAAACTCATTTATGAAGAAATTGAAAGGCAATATGATATTGAGATAGAGGGGAAGGAATATCTGAAAGGAATATCCACCGTTAACCCAACAAGAGCGAGCTCCCCTGAAGAGATTATTAATATCATAGGCAAACCTTTTGGTGTAAAGTGCATTAAGATATCCGATAAGGTTTA
>JARGGF010000064.1 GCA_029210905.1 Bacteroidales bacterium
CGATTTCTGCTGATTTAGGAAACTGATTTAAATAGAATAGGCCTGTATTTGCTCTACTTATACCTGCCACAATTGCATCCCAGGTTCCCTGAATCTGTGTATGATTGGCAGTCCAGGTATGTAGATGCATTTGCTGCCATGCACCATTATCGTACCAGTCAGTTCCCCTGGTAGGGAACATTGTTTCATCCGTGCAGGCTTGTTGCAAGGACCAATAACTCCAAAACTCATTTAGATGTCTTAGCTGTGCATAAGCCGGGCTTACCAGTCCTGCCGCATTATTTGGATCACTAATTAAATCAGTATCTATCGATTCGTCAAATATTTTTTCTTCCAGTTTGCTACATCCAAATATGGATAGAACCGCAATAAATATTAGGGTTTTTATAGCGTAGCTTCTTTTGTATACTTTCATATTATTATTATTTTTCAGATTAAAATTCAACATTAATACCAAATTGGAAAGTTCTTGCTTTAGGGTAACCCGTAAAATCCATGCCCAATGAAGGAATGCCATCAAATGTTGCAGCTGTGCTAACTTCAGGATCATATCCCTTATAATTAGTAATTAAAAATAAGTTGGTACCTGTAACATAAATTTTTAAGTTATTCACCCATTTTATCGAATTTGCTGGTATAGTATATCCCAAAGTTAAATTACTTAAACGGATAAATGAGCCGTCTTCGATGAATCTACTTGAAAATTCAGGAGTATTTGTTGTTCCTTCTTCAGAATTTGCCACATCATAGGTTACATTATTTCCTCCAAATAGACCAGGCACGTGAATAGATGCGTTAAATGTATTGTTATAAACCTTATTGCCTTGCACCCCATTAATAAAAAATGATAAATCAAACCCTTTGTAAGTAAATGTGTTTTGCCAGCCGAAAGCAAAGGAAGGTAAGGCTGATCCTAAATCTTCCTGCACATCTTCACCGTTTGAATCCTGCTTATAAAGGCTATTTCCGTCACTATCATAGCCTAAAAACTTTTTACCCCAAAAAGTTCCAAGTGGGTAACCATTTTTGATCACTTGAACATTTGTGCCTGAAAGACCAGCTCCACTGGCTGTGCCAGTTTGAATCCTCTCAACCGGAAGATCTTTCACATCGTTTTTAATTTTGCTAAAGTTAAAGCTTGATGTCCAGCTAAAATCATTGTTCTTAACAATAATCCCTGTTAATTCGAGTTCGATCCCATTATTAACGACTATAGCGTCAGTATTCCCCCAAACCCTTGCAGTTGGAGCTGGTGCTATTGAAGTGGTGTATAAAAGAAGGTCTCTGGTAGTTTTATTAAAATAGTCTATCGACCCAATTAATCTTTCATTAAAGAAACCAAAATCGAGTCCAATATTTGTTTGCGTGGTTGTTTCCCATTTTATGTCCTTATTAGGTGTTCGATTAAATGTTACGCCTGGTAAAAATGCAGTTCCATCCATGTAATAGTTAGCATCTGGCGAAGTTCCTAATGAAAGTTGAGATATCTTTGTTGGTATTTCTTGATTACCTGTAGATCCCCAGCCTAATCTTAGTTTCAGATTACTGAAAATGTCAATGTTTTTTATAAATTCTTCCTCTGTCAAACGCCATGCTATGCCAACAGAAGGGAAATAGCCATATTTATTGTTCTCACCAAATTTTGTTGAACCATCAACTCTCATAGTAGCTGTTAATAAATATTTTCCCATAAAGCTATAATTTAACCTTGTAAAAAAAGACTGAAGCTCGCTTTCATCTTTGGATGAACCAACATTTGCTTCGTTAAAATTACCGTAGCCTAAGTTTGCTAAATAATCAACATCTTTCACAGTAAAATTATTAACAGATAAGTTATATCCCAAATTTTGAAATGTTTGATATGAATGACCAATTAACACATTCAGAGATTGATCAGTTCCAAATTTTGTATCGTAAGTTAGGTAGTTCTCAATTAACCTGCTAGTCAATTCAATATTTGCAATATCCGCGGTCCCTAAATTTGTTAAATAAGTTAATTCATCACCTTGAGTTACTTTTCTGGTTGCATTAGAATGATCAACGCTTAAATTCAATTTATAGGATAATCCTTCAATAATTTTAAAAGTTACGCCTATATCCCCTAAAACTCTGTCTGTTTGCGTGTTGTCATTGGTTAGATTAATCATTGCAACGGCATTACGTGTAGTTGCACTGGCCTGAAAATAAGTTCCATCAGGATTATAAATTGGGAATGTAGGGTTTGATTTTAAGGCAGTTAACAATACATCGCCTTCAAAACCGCCTGTTTCAGCAATAGGTACCCGCTGATCTTTTGTTCTGCTTACAGAAAGCCCTCCATCAATGGTTAATCGCTTATCTAAAAATTCTTGTTTGATTTTAACACGGCCGGTAAGTTTGTTTAAACCGGTTCGGTTTACTATGCCTTGTTGGTCCATATGCCCTAAAGAAGTATAATAATTCGAATTTTCAGTACCACCGCTATAAGAAAAATTATGGCTTTGAGTGTATGCCGTTCTAAAAACTTCATCTTGCCAGTCAGTAGTAGCTCCTTGATCATTAATAGTATATCCGTTAGTACTGAACCAGTTTCTATAATCTGCAGCGCTTAGCAGGTCCATCTTTTTGGGGAGTTTTGAAACTGATCCATATCCAGAATAGGCAAGTTTTCCTTCCCCTTTTTGCCCTTTCTTAGTTGTTATCAAAATAACCCCGTTTGCTCCTCTCGACCCATAAATAGCTGTTGCTGATGCATCTTTTAATATATCAATAGAAGCAATGTCATTCGGATTCAGGAAATTCAGGGGATTTTTCGCTGCAGATCCATTAATTCCTCCAACACCAGATGCGCCACTTGGTGAGGCATCATTAATATCAAGTGCCACACCATCAACTACATATAAAGGATCTTGATTAGCGCGTACCGATGAGGCACCTCTAATACGCACGGTTGCTCCAGCCCCAGGCTCACCTCCATTAACGGTAACCTGAAGACCTGCCACTTTCCCTTGAATCATTTCACTTGGAGATACAACTGAACCCGGATTAAAATCATCTTCGCCAAGAGAGCTTGTAGAACCAGTCACATCCGATTTTCGTTGTACACCATACCCAACTACTACAACTTCTTCAAGTCCCTTTGAATCAGTTTCTAAAATAACATCGATTTTGGTTTGTGAACCGACAGCTTTTTCTATTGTTTTGTATCCAACAAATGAAAACACTAATACAGCACTTTCATTTGACGTTTCAATAGTATAATGGCCGTTAAAATCTGTGATTGTACCCAGGCTTGTACCTTTTACAGAAATGTTAACCCCAGGTATGGGCTGAGCATCATCCGCTCCCGTTACAATCCCTGTTACTGTTTGCGAATTAGCCATCTGGCTGAAGAACAGGCAGATGACACTAAAAAAGATTACTAATTTTCTCATAAAAACCTCCATTAATTTAATAGGTTAATAACTAATTAATTGAAAAATTTTGACAAAAGTTTCCCAAAGTGGAGCATACTCCAAGCCCTGAACAACCTTTTTATATGGTTGTTTTAATCTGACTGATTATTTTAACTTTACATTTTCAGGAATTAAGTTTTCTTAAAATTCTACATTTACGCCAAATTGAAAGGTACGTGACCTAGGATAACTGGTAAAATCAACTCCCAGGGAAGGCACACCCTGGTAGTTGGCATTTGTGCTCGCTTCAGGATCATAACCGGAATATCCGGTTAATAAAAACAGGTTCGCGCCTGTTAAATATACGCGTATACTTTTCAGCCAATCTTTTGATATATTAGGAATTGAATAGCCTATTGTTACATAACTTAAGCGAAGAAAGGAACCATCTTCAATGTACTTACTTGAATACACGGGAGTATTATTAATTCCTTCTTTAGAATTCATGATGCTTTTTGTTACATTGTTTCCATGCGATAATCCGGGAACATGCAAGGAAGCATTGAATGTATTGTTGTATACTTTATTTCCTTGAACACCATTGATAAAAAAGGACAGGTCAAAACCTCTATAATGAAAAGAATTATTCCATCCATACGTGAAATCTGGCAGTGCTGTTCCTAAATCTTCATCGATTTCTGTGCCGTTTTTATCTTTTTTGTAGGTGCTGTTTCCATCTTCATCGTAGCCTAAAAATTTTTTACCCCAAAAAGTTCCGATAGGATAACCGCTTCGAATAACCTGAACCCTTGTTTGTGATAAACCTGCTCCACTTGCTACTCCTGTTTGAATAACTTCAACCGGAAGATCAACAACAGTATTTTTAATTCTACTAAAACTAATGCCAGCTGCCCACTTAAAATATTTATGATCAATTATTACTCCGGATAATTCAAGCTCAATTCCTTTATTGAGTATCCGCATTTCAGGAATATTCTCCCACATAGTAATAGTTGGTGCAGGCGCAATTGAAATAGTCTGTAAAAGCACATCTTTTGTTGATTTATAAAACCATTCGATGTTTCCAGAAAGCCTTCCGTCAAAAAAACTATAATCCAAACCAATATTAGTTTGAGAGGTAGTTTCCCACTTAATATTAGGATTTGGTGTCCTTATAAAAGTGGTTCCGGCCATCAATGTAGTACCATCGAAATAATAATTACCATCAGGCGTGGTACCTAGAGCAAGTTGAGAAATTTTGTTAGGAATTTCCTGGTTCCCTGTTAAACCCCAGCTAAATCGTAGTTTAAGATTGCTAATAACCAACAATTCTTTGGTAAAATCTTCTTTCCCCAGATGCCAGGCCGCCCCAATAGAAGGGAAATAACCGTACTTGTTGTTTACCCCAAATCTGGTTGATCCATCAGCTCTTATTGTCGCCGTTACAAAGTATTTCCTAAACAGGCCATAGTTAATTCTACAAAAAAAAGATTGCAATTCATTTTCTACCCGTGAAGATCCCACATTTGCCTGGTTAAAATCTCCATAACCCAGATTTGATAGATAATTAACGTTCTGAATTGTGAAATTATTAACCTGTAGATTATAACCAAGGTTCTGAAAAGTTTGAAATGAATGGCCCAAAAGAACATTCAAGTTATGATTGTTTCCTAGCGAGGAATTATAAGTGATATAATTCTCTATCAACTTACTTGTTAATTCAACATTAGCTATATCAGCTGTACCATTATTAGTCATATAGGATAATTCAGCATCTTGCGTAACCTTTCTTGTCGCATTGGAGTGGTCAATACTTAAATTAACCTTATAAGATAAGCCCTTAAAGATTTCAAGGTTTAATCCTAATTTGGCTAAAATCCTATCTGTCTGGGCTTTATCATCCGTAAGATTAATCATCGCTACCGCATTCCGATTGCTTGTGCTAGCCTGAAAATATGTTCCATCCTGATTGAAAATTGGATAGGTTGGATTTGACTTTAATGCGCTAAGTAGTACATCTCCTTCAAAACCAGCAGTTTCTGAAATTGGCACTCGTTTATCAATGGTTCTGGCTACTGAAAGGTTTTCATCTACCTCAATTCTGTTTTTAAAAAAGGATTGTTTAAGTTTTAGGAGTCCTGTTATCTTATTAATGCCTGTTCTCTTTATAATCCCTTCTTGATCAATATAGCCAATAGAAGCATATAAACTTGAATTATTGTTGTTAGTGCTAAAAGATAAACTATGACTTTGAGTATAAGCTTTCTGAAAGATTTCATCCTGCCAATCGGTATTGGCACCCTTATCATCCAACCTGTTCATTAAATCATTTTCTGCATACCAGTTACGGTACTCCTGAGCATTAAGTAAGTCCAATTTTTTTGGCAATTGAGAGATTACTCCATATGCAGAATAGCTAAGTTTATCTGCACCTTTTTCTCCATTTTTGGTAGTAATTAAAATCACTCCATTAGCACCTCTTGCACCATAAATTGCTGAAGCTGAGGCGTCTTTTAAAACATTAATTGAAGCAATGTCATCAGGATTTAAAAAGTTCAATGGATTTTTTGAAGACGAGGAATTAATTCCAGCAGCGCTTGCTCCACTGGGTGTAGCATCAGTGATATCAAGTGCTACACCATCAATTACGAATAATGGATCCTGATTTGCGCGCACGGTAGAAGCTCCTCTAATCCGAACAGTAGATCCTGCACCTGGTTCGCCGCTATTCATACTTATTTGAACACCAGCAGCACGGCCCTGAATCATTTCGGTTGGTGAAATAATCATCCCTTCATTAAAATCATCTATATCTAATGCTGATGAAGAACCTGTTGTAAACGACTTTCGTTGAGCACCATAGCCAATTATGATTACCTGATCTACGTTTTTTGAATCTGTTTCTAGGATAACATTAACTATAGTTTTATTATCAACAAATAATTCAAATGTTTTATACCCTACAAATGAAAATCTTAAGGTGTCAACAGATTCATTTTCAGGAATCTCCAACATATAGTTTCCATAATAATTTGTAATTGTTCCCTTATTGGTTCCTTTAACCAATACATTTACCCCGGGGATAAAATCACCATTTGTATCAGTTACCTTTCCAACAATTACCTTTTTTTGTATGTCCTCTTTATTTTTGGCCGGTGTTTTCAAAATTACTTTTTTAATAATGACGGTCCTATCATCAATTTCGTAAGCAAACCCGAGTGGAACAATTAGTTCATCAAGAATCTCCTCCAATGTAGAGCCATTCTTTCGAATGTCAACCTTAGGCGCGTTTTCAAATAGATCTGAACGATATAGAAATGTATATTCACTCTGCTTTTTAATTTCTTCGAAACAAAGCTCAATCTTTAAATTCCTGATATTCAGATTTATTTCGGTTTTCTGGGAGTAAATGAAATCCGAATTTAAAAAAAGGCCCACTATAGATAGAAAAACTATAATTTTCATGATTTACAATAGTTTTTTCGGCCCGGAACCAAAACGGTTGTTTAAGTGATTTTTTTTCCATAATTTTAACGATCTAAATTTAATAATTCCAATATGTTAATTTAGTGTAACGGGAGGTGCTGCAAACATTTCCCGTTATTTTATTTTACCCTAATAATCTTATCTTTAAGTTCAAATTTCACCTCATTTGTTTTTTCAATTTTCGATAGTATTTTCTCAATCTTCTCATATCTTTTTAGATCTCCGGTAAATTTCATCTCTTTTGCATTTTGTGTCTCGAAAATTACTTCAACATTATACCATCTGGAGAGTGTTTTCATTATTTGACTTAAACGCTCATCCTTAAAATAAAATCTGCCATCTTTCCATGCGGTGTATTTATAAGCTTCAACTTTTCGTTTGTTAATAATTCCTTCATTTTTAATTAATAGACTTTGATTGTTCGGATTTAAAGTTTGTTTGACCTCAGGGTTATGAAGAGAGGAAACACTTACTTTGCCTTCAACCAGGGTTGTAAATATAATTGAATCTTCCTCATAGGATGAAACGTTAAAACTGGTACCCAGTACTTCAACCATCTGAATTCCTGACTGCACCCTAAATGGAGCATTTACATTTTTTACTACTTCAAAATACGCCTCTCCGCTTAGTGAAACCTTTCTTTCATTTTCATTGAACCAAAGTGGATATTTAAAAGTAGTCTCAGAATTTAACCACACTCTGGAGCCATCAGAAAGTTTAAGTGAAAATTCTCCTCCCCTTGGAATAATGATTGTATTATATCTGAGGGTGGCACTTTCATTTTTTGCTGAATTATATTCAATGGTAGTACCATTACTTTTTATTTGAACTCCGCTTTCCTCTATTAATAAATCTTTCCCTTCCAAAAGTTCATATTCAGTTCCATTATCAAGTATTAATTTCGCTTTTTTCTCCCCCTGCTCAATTACATTTTCAGTTAAGTTTGCTATTTTTGGCTCATCGTTGTTCCAATTAAAGACAAGTGCAAGCATTAAAACAATACTTGCTGCAATCGAAAGATAAGCCAGATGTTTGATGCCAAACTTTCTTTTATATTGGAGCTTAGATGCTACATTCTTCCATGCAGTGCTAATATTCTCAGGCTTCTCATCAAAGGTTGACCCCTTTGAATAATAATTCTCAGCATTTTTATAATATTCACTATGGGTGTTTTCTTCCGAAATCCACTTTTTAAGGATATTTTCTTCATCTTTCGAAATCACATTATGTAACTTTTTCCAGATAATTTCAAAATCAATTATATTTTTGATCTTAGACATGCTTTGATTTATTTATAGTAATGACACACGAAAGGTTAAAACGGGTGACAAAAATTAATTTAATTATAAAATAAAATTAACAGCGGTTGATTTAGCCAGGAGTTTTCTCAACTTAAATTTTGCTCTTTGCAGCTGAGTTTTTACCGTATTTTCAGAGACCTGCAATATTTCAGCAACCTCGCTATTTTTTTTACCTTGCAAATATTTAAGTTTGAAGATATTTGCCATTTTTTCAGGAAGCTCACTAATGGCAATATCAATTTTTTTTAAAATTTCAGGATCTTCTATTTTGGAAGTGTCATGACTATTCAATGTAGCTTCAAGATAAAGAAGGTTATGTTTATCCTGAATGTGTATTGCCCTTAAATGATTAAGGCATTTGTTTTTTATTGTAGTGTATAAGTAGGCTTTAAATGAAGATGTAATTTCAATTTTATTTACATTTTCCCAAATGAAAATAAATGTGCTTTGCACAATATCTTCACATACTTGTCTATTGAATACATATCCTTCAGCAAATCTAATTAATGATGGATAATAATCATAAAACAATGCTTCATAAACTTTATAGTTCCGATTTTTTAATTCATTTAAAAGTACTTGTTCTTCAATCTTCATTTAAAAAGTTTTTTCAGATCTAAAGAAATTAAACCAACCCTTTATTCGCCAAATATGTAATATAGGATGGCAGGTAATATGTTGTGCTGATTTGTAAAAATAGATAATATTTTTACAAATCAAAATGACAAGCTCTAAAGCCATTGTATTCATAGCAATAGGCTGTATTTAAAAGTTGATTTTATAAATCAATTCATCCAAACAATTATTGCTTCTTAAAAATTGGAGTTCATAATTCAATGTCATTAGTTAAGAAGCTTAAACTCTGGCAGGAGCTGTGGACGCTGCCAGGTTCCCTTTGCCGCAAGATCTTTCAGATCCGCCAGCCAACGGACTGAAAGAGTCATCTCAAATATTACTGATAAAACAGCAATATCTGACAAAAAAAGTAGCAGGCAATCTAATGCCTGCTACTTTGCTTATCTCATGAAATTAATGAATGTTAATCTTCAGATCTTATTTAACCGTCAATAAGGATGAAAAAAGAAATGTTTTGAGTGTTTTGTCCTTTTTATTGGTTTTATTCCTGATTTCCAGCTGGTATTGACCTGCGGTTAATGTTGCAGGGATATTAAAAATCAAATCAGATGGAAGGTTCCTGATAATTACAGATACTTTGGTTGCAGTTCCGTTTTGTAAAAAATAAATGCCTTGATCAGGGTCGTCGGTATCAATTTTGAGCAGCTCTCCACTTATACAGCAGCACCGCCAGGGTTAATGCTGTCATTTTCCTCTAATGAAGAATAGTCAAGCAAACGTTCAATAAATGGAGAAGTGCTTGTGTACTTAACTTTTTCGAGCGAAATACTTTTAGTGTCAATTTTGATACTACTCCCTGCAAGACAGTTTATCCTGATGTGGTGCCGGTTAGGGTCAAAAACATCATCTTTGTTTGTAAAAAGTCCGCTAATAGAAAGGCGGTAGCGTGCAAAGGGCGTTTCAAAAGCTTTTCCGGAGTTCAGCACATCAATTATAGTATAGGTTAACTCGTTGATGGCACCTGTCAGCTCAGTGTCTGTTAAGGTAAGGCCACGGCGTGTGGCCATTTTGATGAGTTCTTCAAAACTTACTGTTTCCTGTTGGGTTACCCTGGCCACACATTCGTCAGGGATTTGGCCCATTCTGTTTTCACTTAAAAAATACTTCATGATCTTTAGAATTAGTTTAACACCTGTGAGTTAAATATTTCCTTTTACCAAGAAAACTATACTAAAAACGATGAAGTATATTTTAAATATGTATGTATGACCGACTATATATATTTACATTAATATGGCTATAGTTTAAATAATATGGTTCAAAGAAAATTGAAACCTTGTTCAGGCCTTTTACAATGGGCCCGAAGGAATGATTTTTTTTCAATGAGAATACGTGCACGGGCCAATTAAACCGTTCGTATTTATCACAGGGCTAGCGCCCTGTGCTGATGCTTGCGCACCGTTGCTTTAGTCTATAGAAATTATTGTACATCTTACTTTTATTATTGTGAACGTGTAGTTCCAATCATGTAAATTAAAAAAACCATGCACTAGATTTTGTATAAACAATATAAAACTTTTGGACAAAATTCAGCCCTGAATGGGCGCAATCAGAAACCCCAGGGCTTCACCAGGATATTAGAACGAGCGTATAAATAGAAAAAGGCATCAAAATTGATACCTTTCCAATTTTCTTTATAATCGATTAACGATTAACCATTTTTTGATACCCTGTGCAATATCTCAGCAGCTTTTTCAAGTACTTCAGTAGATTTGGCAAAACAAAACCGCAGTACTTTACCGTCATAACTATTATGATAAAAAGCTGAAACCGGAACAGAGGCTATTTTGTACTCAGTGATTAATCTGTTGGCAAAATCTACATCTTTTTCCTCACTAATTTCCTTATAATTAAGCATTTGAAAATACGTGCCCTGAGAAGGTGTAAAAGTAAATTTAGTCCCATCAAGCATTTTCAAAAACTCATTACGTTTGTTTTGATAGAACTGTCCAATCTCTTGATAAGCATCAGTATTGTCCAGGAAATTAGCAAGGGCCAATTGTATGGGTGTATTTACTGCAAACACATTAAACTGATGAATTTTACGAATTTCTTTAGTTACATTTTCGCTGGCCAGACAATATCCAATTTTCCAACCGGTAGCATTGTAGGTTTTGCCAAATGAAGATACCACAATACTCCTTTCCTTTAAAGAAGGAAACCTGGCAACACTTTCATGTTTATGCCCGTCAAATACAAGGTGCTCATATACTTCATCGCTTAAAATAAGTATTTTGGTTCCGGTGACCAGTTTATTTAAACGCTCCAGCCCTTCAGCTGAAAGTATTGATCCTGAAGGATTATGTGGTGAATTGATAATAATCATCCGGGTGCGGGCATTCACCATTTTATTTACCTCATCCCAGTCAATTTTATAATCAGGCAGCTTTGCCCCAACATATATCGGGTTCCCTCCGTTTATTTTAATAACCGGGGCGTAACTATCATAAGCTGGCTCAAAAACAATTACCTCGTC
>JARGGF010000650.1 GCA_029210905.1 Bacteroidales bacterium
GAAGAGGTTGTATTTTTTCATTATTTGGTTTCAAGATAATTTTCAATATACCTATCTAAAATTAGTGAATAATTTTTAACCAGCAAATAATTGAGGGGCTATGAATTTTATATTTGGCTACAATACCATAACAGACTTCTAATTTTCATTAAATAAAGTCTAAATTAAATCTTAACAGGAAAAATGAAGCCATCAAATTCAAAAATTGTATTTTAGCAGTCTTAATTAAGGAAATTAAACACATAAATTAATGGATCAATTTATTAGCGAATTTGCTGAGGCACAAGAAGTATTGTTGAATTTTATAGCCAATAATGATAATTTTGATAAGCTTGAAAAAGCAGGAAAAATTATGGCCGGTGCCATTAAAAATGGAAGAAAAATTATTTCATGTGGCAATGGCGGTTCCATGGCTGATGCCATGCATTTTGCCGAAGAACTTACCGGTCGCTACCGTGATAACCGACCCTCTATAGCTGCCATTTCTATTTCGGATCCTACTCATTTAACTTGCGTGGCCAATGATTATGGCTATGATTTTGTTTTTTCAAGATTTCTGGAGGGTGTTGGAAATGAGGGGGATGTGTTGCTTGCCATCAGTACCAGTGGAAATTCTGCAAATGTGATAAAGGCTGCAGAAACTGCAAAAGCAAAGGGACTGAAAGTAGTAGGTCTTACCGGAAAAGACGGTGGTAAACTCGCCACGCTTTGTGATGTGGAAATCAGGGTGGCACATAACAGCTATGCTGATAGGGTTCAGGAAATCCATATCAAAGTAATTCATTCGTTAATAAAGTATATTGAATCGAATGTTTGATTGGTAAAAATGAGAGAGAGCGTTGAATCCGGAATTTATGAAAATAAAGGTGTATAGATGAAGAGGTCTTTATTCCAGATTAAATCAACTTTGTTATTTTATAGTCATTTCAGCTGGTTAAAAATCAAAAGTTAATTTTTATATCTTTGTTTGCAAGTTTTTATTTGTAATATGCAATAAAACAGGTTCTAAAAATCTAATTCTCATAGCTAAGTACCAAATACTAAATCAAAAATGCTTGTAAAGACCTATGGATGTGCCGTTCAAGGAATAAATGCTTTTACCGTAACTATTGAGGTTAATATGTTCAGAGGCGTTAATTTCTACCTGGTAGGATTGCCTGATAATGCTGTTAAGGAGAGCCAGCAACGGATTGATTCCGCCCTTCGTGAAAATGGTTTTAAAATTCCGGGGAAAAAGGTAATTATTAATATGGCGCCAGCTGATATAAGAAAGGAGGGCAGTGCTTATGATTTGCCTATCGCAATCGGAATTTTGGCCTCAAATGAAGATATTACAGAAACGGAAGTCCATAAATATATGATAATGGGCGAATTATCGCTTGATGGCAGTTTACAACCTATAAAAGGGGCATTGCCCATTGCTATCCGTGCACGTGAGGATGGTTTTGAAGGATTTATTCTGCCCAAAGCCAATGCCCGCGAAGCTGCTGTGGTGGATAAATTGAAAGTATATGGAGTAGAAAACATTAAAGAAGTTATTGATTTTTTTAATGGCGATGCAGAACTGGAACTGATGGTTGTAGATACCAGAAAAGAGTTTCTTGAGGCACAAGGAAATACAGAACTGGATTTTTCTGATGTAAAAGGCCAGGAAAACGTAAAGCGTGCACTTGAGATTGCTGCTGCAGGTGGGCACAATATTGTAATGGTTGGTCCCCCTGGAGCTGGAAAAACCATGTTGGCTAAACGAATTCCGGGGATTCTGCCACCGCTTACCCTGCATGAAGCCTTGGAAACCACCAAGATACACTCCGTAGCAGGTAAAATTAACAGAGATACCTCATTGATGGTTTCACGTCCTTATATCAGTCCCCATCACACAATTTCTGATGTGGCCCTTGTTGGCGGTGGCGCGTTTCCTCAGCCTGGCTCTATTTCATTGGCACACAATGGGGTGCTTTTTTTAGATGAGTTACCTGAATTTAAACGGACAGTGCTTGAAGTAATGCGCCAACCCCTTGAGGACAGGGTAATTACAATTTCTCGTGCAAAATTTACAGTGGAATACCCAGCCAGCTTTATGCTTGTTTCGTCTATGAATCCTTGTCCCTGTGGATATTATAACCATCCCGAAAAAGATTGTGTTTGTTCCCCTGGTATTGTACAGAAATACCTCAATAAAATATCGGGTCCTTTGCTTGATAGAATTGATATTCATATTGAAGTTGTTCCGGTACCTTTTCGGAAATTATCAGATGCCAAACCCTCCGAAAGCAGCGCTTTAATCAGAAAAAGGGTGATGGAAGCCCGCAAGATACAACAAGAGCGATTTGCTGACGGCAAAGATGTTTATGCAAATTCACAAATGAGCTCGAAACAGATCAGGAAATATTGTCAGATTGACGAAGCCGGACAAGCCATACTTAAAACAGCGATGGAAAAACTAGGGCTTTCGGCCAGAGCTTATGATCGCATACTAAAAGTTTCACGTACTATCGCTGATTTGGAGGCCAGTGAATCTATCAAAACAGAGCATCTTGCAGAAGCCATCCAATACAGGAGTTTAGACAGAGAGAATTGGGGAGGGTAAAAAGAAGTTTAACTGCAAAGTGCTTTATGAGACTTTTCCACCCATGTGTGCTTTTTTTCGAATAAAATCAGAGGGGCATATTCCAGTTTAATGGAATTTGTTAATTGTTAATAGTAACTGGTTATTAGGTAATTACTAAATTTACTAACTCAAACATCCAATTTCAAACATCAAATTTCTAATTTCCAATTTCCAATTGTCTTAAAACTTTTTCTCAATCTCCTCCATCCCCAGAATATGGATAATGGTTTTGCCAGTAGGGGTAAAATTCGGAATCTGGCAGCAGAACAGACTGTCAATTAATGTTTTCATTTCAAATTCGGTAAGGCTGCTATCAAAATCTATAGCTGCTGCCTGTGCCATGGAGATGGCGATTTTTTCATGCGCATCTTTTTTAATATCCCCTTCAGTACCCCGGAATATTTCTAAAAAATGTTCAATAAGAACAACAGGATCAAGATTTTCAAAAACAGCAGGTGTAGCATTTACTACAAAGGAGTTTGCCCCAAATTCCTGAATATCAAAACCTATGCTAAACAGGTCATTTTTTATCTCCGAGAGTAGCTCAACATCATGATGGTTAAGGTTAAGCGTGGTTGGAAACAGACTCACCTGCGAAATGGACTGATGGTTCATCATTATTTGTACAAATTGCTCATATAGAATGCGTTCATGGGCCCTTCTTTTATTTATAAGCATTAATCCTGATTTTACAGGAGTTACAATATATTTGTTCTTTAATAAAATAACGTTTCCTCTTCCTTGATGAGTTTGGGCCTTTTCTTCCGGGAAGCTTAATTGTTGATTTTCATTAAAATCAGGTATGTTTTGAGTTTTCTCAAGGCCAGTGTATAATGATTCCCAGTTTTCCGTATTGTTTTCTTTTTTAAAGGGTGTAGTAGTATAGTTTCCTGATTGTGTATTATCATCCTCAAAAGGGTTGTAATTTGGATTAATACCAATTTGTGGCGAATGAAACGCTGTATTTTTATTTAATATTGGAATATCTAAAGCACCGTCCTGATCAAAATCAATGGAAGGCACAATATTAAATTTACCTAAAGCCTCTTTTACTGCCGCCCTGATTATCTGAAAAACAGCTGGGGAATCTTCAAACTTAATTTCAGTTTTAGTAGGATGTACGTTAATATCAATCTTATCAGGATCAATATCAAAATAAACAAAATAGGAGGGTTGTGCGTCTGAAGCAAGTATGTTCTCGTAGGCCA
>JARGGF010000651.1 GCA_029210905.1 Bacteroidales bacterium
TCTTCTGATTTGTGAAATGGGGAATTTCGTTCTACATATTTCAGTTAGCCAGTAAGGACAATAAAATAACAATTCTTCCCTCTCATTAAAGTCTCGGAATCTACTCTTTAAAACTATTGATGTTAAGGGTTCTAAAAAGCCTACCCTATTACGAAAATTATTTAGTAATAATTCAATTTCGAACTTTCTATCAATTTGTTGGTCGAAAAAGGCTAATTTCATTTCATATATTCCTTTAATAATTCAACACAAAATGCAGTTGTTAAAGCTTTTGACCCAAAACAATTTATAAAGAAAGAATCTGCCGGCCAATCACCATCCTTAGATTGATTACTTAGAATCATTTCAATATTTTTGCAAATATCTTTCGAAGCAGAATTCACAATTAACAAAAAGTATGTAAAAAACACCATATCCAAAATGGATTCAAAGTCTTGGGCTGAAGTCTTAATATACCATTCATCAGTATCGAGGTTTCTTTTTTTTGTAAACATTTTAGCAAACTGATAATAATGGAAGTATTTCGAATTGTAAAACAAGCTTCTACTTCTCAGGAATTTATCATAATTTAGCTTTTTGATATTTCTATTAAATTTTTCTGCATCTACAATAGATTGAAGCTCAATTAAATTCATCTCAACAGCAATATCATCAATAAACTTTACTTCAGTTTCTAATTCACTTAAATCAATTTCCAACCTATGTTGTGAATGTTCAGATTTAGAAATAATTTGATAGTAATAAATGTAGAGTAACTTTATATGCGTGTCTATTTCCGGATGTGAGTTCCTAATTATATTAGCTGAGTTTTTTGGCATCCAATTTTTTTGAAAAAAATTTCCATATTGGGTATTTTCTGCTAATAAATTCTGACAAGAATTCAAATAATAAGCAGTAGCTATTGGCATAAAAGTATAGCTATGTTCTATACCTTTGACAATTTTGAAAATAGGGATTTCACCCCAGGGCAACAGGTTTTTGCAAAGAAATTTTTCTCCTTTTTGGATTGCAGTATTGATGGCAGGTTGGCTTATTATCATAGCACTTTGCATTACTGATTAATAATTAACCAAATACAAAAAAGAAACTAGAAATAAACAATCGACAAAATACTCTTCGTTGATATTACGTGAATGTTTCTGTACTAATTCATTAACATGAAAGCAATAATCATCTCAATACCAACAAATTTCAAGGTAGCATAAACAATCGAAGAGCGATCTCGGAATTAGATGCCGCCGTGAGAAAAATAGATTTTGACATTAGTTCAATATTAGAAAATGCCAATTCCGATGATTTAATCGAAATCAATAATCACTTTTTGAATTTTTAACAGTTAAGAATGTGAGCTATTTTTATTGGTTGTAAAAAGTGAAATTGAGATCTGCATGAATGTCTAGTTCATAACTTATATTGATTTGGTTTGTAGTACTGATTTTGTATTTTCATCGGTAAATTTATAAAAAAATAAATAAGCTATACATGACAAATATCATGTATAGCTTATTTTAAATAAATCTAAATTAACAATTAAAATCCTATTAATATAAACGGCGACCAAAAAAACGGGTGACTAAATTGCTTACTGTCAATCATTTTCAACTTTGCGTCATGTAATGCCTGGGTATACAAATGCGAATGCTGTTGTTCACTGGCCAATAATTCATTGTAAAAATCAATCATTAATTCTGAGGTTGATTCATCAGCTACATTCCATAAAGAAACCATGATGTTTTTATTACCAGCATACAATAATGCACGGCTTAGCCCAATGATACCTTCACCCTTTGAAACTTTTCCAAGCCCCGTTTCGCAAGCAGACAAGACTACCAAATCAGAGTGCAACTCCAAATTATATATTTCGCCAGTATAAAGCACGCCATCATTGTTCCCTTCTTTATTCTCAGACAGCACAATACCTGATAATTCAGGCTTCTCTGAGTTTACAAATCCATGAGTAGCGATATGGAGATATTTAAATTCTTTTAATTCAGGCGATTTCATATAAGCTTCGCTGGCAGAGGCAAAAAGTTTTGTTCTTGAAGGCCACCCCTTCTCCTCAATCTTTTTTTGAATGGTGTTTACTTCAAACTCGGTTCCTGGCAGCGGACCGATAAAGTTTCCATTTATATTAAGATTTTTGGTGTCTTTAAAAACTGGAGCAATTCCCAGCCAATTTTCACTTGAATCCAGGTTATTTGCCTCATCTTCAAACTGTTTGTAAAATAAACTCGCAGAATAGTTGTAACTTATTTCATGTTTTTTTATTAAATACGGATATTTCTGAAATTGTTCCAATTTACCTGTATAATTTTCAGTGAGCAGGGCTTCAAAAGGGATAAGTCCAAGATTTCCATCAGGAATAATAACAATACGTTTTATTTTAACTGGCAATGGATTTGGAAATAACAATTTGTAATAAATAAATGCATCTTTTACATATTGTTTTACATCACTAAGATTGCTTGAAGTAATCCTATGTCGAAGACCAAAAATCTGGAGATCAAACGATTCGTCTATCTCCGATTTTTCCATGGTTATTTTATCTTTGGTTATAGTGAAAATGCTAATAAGACTATCCCCAATAAAGTAGCTTCGCAACGCAGTTTCATCATCAAGTTTAGCCTGCAATTGAACTACTGTAATCGCTTTTTTATTATATTTCATTTCATGGTATTTCGGATAGGTTCTTTCAAAATCCGAAATTAACTTATCGTATTCGCGATTTATTTTGAATAGTCCATTCCTTACAGCCTGCTCCGTCTCATCATCATAAGCTTCGGCCAATTTTTTTTCATAAAATGAAATTTGATTTTTCAAAGATTTTTCGAGTTGCAACAGGTTGTCAGGGATACCAGCAAATTTTTGAGCCTCTGCCCCGGCAAGTGCTTCCAATAGCACACCTGCCTTGTTTTTTTCAGAAAAGTAAAAAGCCTGCTTTAAATACATATCCCCAACCTTATCGCTTTGAAGATGATCAAGCTTAAAGCAGGCATCTATGGCTTCATCATATATTTTGGAAGATATTTTGCCAAAATCAATTTTATCTTGTTTAGAGGTACTGGTTTTTCTAATAATGTTAATCACTGTATCACATTTCAAAAAGCAAACATAGGCCGTAAGCAAATCGCTTTCGTTCATACCTGCTATATATTTACCAACCAGGGCTTTTGCTTTGCCTCTTAAAGAACTCAAAAGGTTACGAGAATTGTAATAGTCTGAAATTAAAGGACTTAAATAAGTATTTGTAGGTTCGGGATTAAAATTTTTAACGTTCGAAGCCAGGCTTTTTTGATAAAAAATCAAAGCCTGGGAATAATCACCTTGATCGTAATAGATTTGACCAATATTAAGATAAGGAAGAACCACTGCAGGATGCTTTTGTCCATAAAACTGAATCTTAATATCCAGCGCTTTCTGATGATATTCCATAGCTTGCACATAATTGCCTTTTACAGAATAGATGTTGCCAATGTTGGTGTAATAGTCAGCAATTTCAGGGTGCATTTCGCCTACTGCTGATTTTTTTATGTCAAGGGCATTTAAATAAAAAGCTAAAGCCAGATCAAACTGACCTTCTTTTTCGTAAATATTACCAAGATTATTGTATGTTATGGCCATATCCGGATGGTTATCGCCCAAAGTTAGTTTTTGAATACTTAAAGCATTTTGAAAATAACTCATTGCATTATCAAAATCACCTTTTTCAGAATAGATGGTTGCAATATTTATCAAATCTTTGGCCACTAAAGGATGATTTTCGGAATAAGCTTTTTTTCTGATGGAATAAGCTTTTTGGTAATAATCCATGGCCT
>JARGGF010000652.1 GCA_029210905.1 Bacteroidales bacterium
ACCAACACCGAAGTAGCTAATAATTCATGTATAAAATATCTATAGCAGATAATGGTTCCAGAATCAAAGAACTAAGATCCAATAGTATTAAGCATTACGGTAATAAGTCCATGTTTATAAAATTTCAATAATATATTGTAAAAATATTCCAGATGATAATAATTATTTATCAGTCCTTTATTCAAAAACCAGATTCATTAGGCTTTAAAGAGATATCACTCTTCTAATAATAATACTTTTTATGGATCTTCTAATAAAAATTAATTCCCTATAAATAATTAAAAAGAGATTTTGAGTTAAGTAGAAACCTATATTCTGGAAGCTTTTACTATGTTTGCGACCAGACCTTTACTGCTCATTCCAGTATGAAAAAGTGATAAGAGAAAGGGGATTTCCCAATTTTTCTTGCAGACAGCATAAGAAGCCAAAAATAATAATAACAAAAAAAAATACTAGTATTGCCCAGGTCCTATTGGTTTATTTTCTCTTAATTCTAAACATTTTTTATGCGCTCTAATATACTTCTCTTTGTTTTCTTTAGACATTAACATAAAAAACTCAACTCTATAAAAAATAGTTTTCCTTCTAATATTTGTAAATGGGCAATTATCCAGCCTTTCATCAAACGGACATGAAAATAAAAGTCCGTATAAAAAATCCTCATTCATTTATTTTTTCTTAACTATTATAGCTTTATTAACCTTATGTAATCAATCATTGCATCATTTATTTCGCCATCCATATTATTATTCCAATTTTTAAATATTATTTGCAAGTTATTATTCCCTTTTTTTAAGTTGATTTGCAGTATGTTTGAAAATCCCCAATCAGACCATTCATCTTTTCCACGTTGAGGGAAAACCAACACTCCTACATAATCATCGTTTAAATACAGACTCCTTAGAGCGCAGTTATTATCGGTATTCCATGGGCCAGTGCCATTTGAATATCTGCAATCTAACAAATATATCCCTTCTTCAGGAACTTTAACATTTACAGTAATTTCAGTATTAATAGAGGGACTAATCTCTATAAAGCCATTACCTGTAAAATTAGAATATGGCAGTTTTGATTTTGAATAATAATCTTCAAGTTGTATGAAAATCATATCCTCATTTTTACTAATTAAAATAGGTTCACTTGTAAACGATTCTACTCCATCTTTATCAACAGCTGATACTGTGTATTCAGCAAATTCTGAATTTTCAATATTAACATAATTGAAGTTCGTTTTTTTAAAAAAAGTTCCGTTTTTGTATATGTTATAGTTAGCGGCTCCTGTAATTGTATCCCAAACAATTTTATCTGTAAATAAAATGGCTTGTGGATTTGTCAAAGAAAAAGTGTTTTTCACAAGATTAATGTTTTTGGTGCTTATATCGTTATTTGCCATAACAATAGCAATTTTGTGAGCCCCTTCAATATTTGCTGGCAAGAACGAGTTATGCAGTTGCTTTCCATCCAAATTGATTGATGCTATCTTATTTCCATAGCCCCTAATTTCAATGTTGAGTATGGCATTTCGATACCTAAAGTTCGAAAGCTGTTTTATTCCAGAATAATTTGATGGGATAACAGGTTGGAATTTAATCCCGTTTTCTTCAATAGACATTCCCATAAAAACCCGATGCACCATAGCCAAATTACCAGCAATACTCCACAACATTCTTCTGGAATTAATTTCTGTGCCCACATAATCACCTGTTTCTGCAACAAAATTTTCATAATTTGTTAAAAATAAGGAGCCAGCTCTATAAATAGCCGCCAATCCATGATTCAGTACTTTTCCATTGCCAGCTTTTGCGGCGGCTAAATTCCAGTAAGCCTGCACGAAAGGCCAAATTCCATTGTTATGGTAAGGCGGTATTCCAGGTATTTGAGGATAGATACAAGTTACACCAAAAGGAGTTACCGGAGATTTTTCGATGATAGAATTAGCCTGTTCCTGACTAGCTACATCAAATAAAACAGTTAGGGCCTCTCCAAGTGCCTCAAATCGATCTGATAAAAATAATGAAGAACGACCGTATAAATATTGTCCATAGTAGCCTTTCTTAGGCATCCATAAATACTTATTTATTCCAGCTTTTATAGCTAATGCCCTTTGTTGATATATTTGGTTAGGTTGGTTTAAAATTTCAGCCATCCTGGCTAAAATTACATTTGCCTGATAATGAATAGCATTAGTCCCAAGATTTTCAGAAACAGCAATATCAGCATTTGACATCCATGAAGGATAGGTCTGTTGACGCCAGTCCAGAAATGAAGACTCGCCCTTGTATAATCCGGTTTCTATAGACCGTAAAGTTTTATAATCATCTTCCAGCGTGTTTTTGGCTACTTCATAAGCCAATTTTAACCACTCCATATCACCTGTTACTTTATATATTTCCCAAGCGGCCACTATCCATATTACCCTGTCAGATGAAACTGGCCATGCCCCACCAGAACCAGTGTCCTGAATAATTCTCCCACGGGCAATTTTTCGCTTTAAACTAATTTTTGCAGCTTCCGGTTCGTGAAATGCAAATGCTAATATTGTGCTATAACTTACATCCCTTGTCCAAACCCCAGGCCATTCAATACCAGTGCGTAAAGTGCTATCGGGTTCTATGGTTAGAATAGCTTCTTCGAGTGATAAATTAAAAAGTGCGTCTACTATTTTTTGATCAGAATGATATGATGGTCGAGAAGATAAATCGTGTGTTAGGTTCCATTCCGTAGATTCTCTTTGATTTAAATCTTCCGGGTTCAGGACTAATTTAATTTCGTATATTCCATCTCGATCCGAATCTTTTAGTCCAAGGTTATTTTCAGCCAGATTGTCAAAGTCCCAGGTAAGTGGCTGAGAACTTCCGGCTATATAAACTGCTTTAAAATCATCCTTTGAAATCCTTGTGCCATCGTAGGTAATAAAATACCCCTTTTCCTTAAATTGATTTAGAACTGGAGTCATGTCCACACGAAAAGTATATTCATAATTTGTAGTAAGCATTTTTTCAGGCTCTGCAGGAATTGGCCCGTCTTGCTGGCCAAATTTTATTATGGGAGATTTATTTTCTCCGTTTATAACTATCCAATGATCAATGCCAGATGGGTTCTCATTATCTTTTTCATTAATACTAAACTTGAAAGTGATCAATCTGGAGAAATTTTCACTAGCCCGGCTCTGGTAATTTGAAATTATCATATTTGCGGATTCAATCGTGGCTACATTATCTCCTTGAACAACCTTGTAAGTATATAATGTAAATTCATCTGACTGATACAATACATCAGTGTTGTTACAAGCAATTAATGTAATTAAAAACAAAAAGACTTTTATAGATCTCATAATCATTATTTTTCTATGGTTATTTTATGGGAAGCCTGATTGAATGGAACTATTATTATGCAAGCATTATTAACTTCATCCCATGACCAACTTGCTTTTTGAAGATTTGGTTGGTTTAAATGCTTGTCTATGATAAATTTGCCACGTTTCAACTTTTTATCAGAAATTAAAACTTTTGATGGTAAATTGTCTAAATATATTTTATAGATCAGATCCCTGTTTAATAGTTTAAAACCATTCTCTACTCTTTCGCTATAATTTATCTCATAATTGTCTTTGTTTGAAATACAAATGATACTCCTTATAGCATAAATATCCTTTTTGTAGTTATTAGTTTCCCCATCATCTTCATAAATATTAACTACATGCTTTCTTGTGATAGCATCATGTGTAAATGCGTATTCCAAGGCCAATGAAGAGTTAGTTTCTTGCTCCACCAACTTGATAATCGTCTTTGTGTTAAAAGATCTTAT
>JARGGF010000653.1 GCA_029210905.1 Bacteroidales bacterium
ATATTGCAAATTGGCCCAAAGACTTACTGAAAATTCGTCTGAATTAATTACATTAGGTATTTCGACATAATCTGTAGCATTAACTCCAACAGTAGGATCATTAGTAAATGTTCGCGCTAATTCGAAATTACTTGAAAGATAGCCAGCTGCTCCAAAATCTATTCCATGATAGTCGTTTCCACTCACATCATTCACATTTCCATTGAAAGGATAGTAGGCTACTAATCCAGGAATATTTGTATTGGCCTCTAAAATGACAACCAAAGGGCCTTTATCCTCATTTCGAAAATGCAGCCTGAGTTCTTCTTTTGTAAATGTTTTACTGTAGCCTATATATCCTTCTTTTGTAATTTCAACAATGAAAGATTCAAACCTTTCAGGAAGTGTAATTTTATTAGTAATACCAAGTGGATCGTAATTATCTGGACTTACGCCTCCATTTGCTTGTAAATCACCGCTATAAACAAGTTCCCCATCATTAAAAACAGAAATTGTGGCAGTTGTCAATTCAAAATTTAATACAGCTTCGTTGTATATAAAAGCTCCTACTAAAAAATCAAAGGTTTGGGAAATTTCAAATCCAAAGGTTGAATAACCAAAATCATCAGGCAGGCTTTCGGCAGTACTTAATACTTCAGGCACCAGCTTGGTCACATTGTCTTTTTGAACCTTAAATTCAAGTGGTAAGGGGTTTTCAACCAAATATGCTTTTTCAGAACCTTCCACAGGTGAAGCATATACAACATTGTTATTGGCATCAAGCACAATAAAACTTGTTAATTTATAGTCGCCAGTTAAGATTGAGAGAGGTTTACTCAAATAGTATCCATTCATTGAGTAAATCTCAACTTTTTCCATGTTTTTGATTACATTGCCCTGCATGTCCTCAATAGTAACAACAACATTTGTTAATCCCTGCACCAAGCCACTTTTTAACTGGGCAGCAGTAAAAGAAAATTCTACAAAACTTTCTGTTTTTTGGGAATCTTCGGTTGGTTTATCACATGAGCCGAAAAGAAGCCCAAGAAATAAAGTGATTAGCGTTATTGTCAATAGGTTTTTCATAATTTTTATCATTGATTAAACAATATTTAAATAATAATTCTTTATAAGTACAAATAAAACACATATTATCGAAAAGTTATCCTAAAGAAGGAAAAATTTTCATGTAGAATTAGTATCAATAAGCATTAATTTACCAAGTAGGCGTTAGTTCTGGAATGTGTTAACAATCAGAAGGATCTCTGCTGCCATATAGGGGTACGAATATAAGAACATACTACAAAAAGAGTGTAAAAAGACATGACAATCAGCTTCATATAAAAATCTTAGAGGATGTGTAGTTTAAACCGTAAAAATTCAATTAAATAATCAAGAAAACTGAGAAAGTCTGGAATTAATCAAATTTTAGTATTGAGTAAATCTGTTTAATTCCAGATTTTAATAATTATAGCATTTGTGTTTTTTTTCAGATTTTTAATTAGCGTCTTCTAAAATAACAATTTGCGTTTGATCAACTGAAGTATGGCCATTCTTTGTTACAGCAAGTTTAATTTCAAAACGTCCGTATTTACTATAAGTGTATTGATTAAAAGACACGAAAGTTGTTTGACTAAGAATTGTTCCATCCCCAAAATCCCAGAGATAACTGTCAGCATCTGATAATGAATTATTCTCAAAAAAGACAGTAGCATCTGGCCACAATTGTTTATGAGGGTAAGCTAAAATCATAGCACTTCCATCAAAGGAGGTAGAATCTATGTTAACCTTTTCAGCTATTTTAAAAAGTATCTCGTTACCGTAAGTAATACCCCCACAATCAGTTGATGCCCATGATTTAGCATAATACTGGGTGTTTTCTTTTAAGCCCGTAATTAAGCAACTGTACTCACCTGTTCCTGATCCACAATAAGTTATGCTGTCCTTGATAGTAGGATTTGGACTTTCACTCCAACAAACACCTCTATATTTAATTTGGAATTGCCCACTGTATTCTATTTTTCCCCCACCTATAGCAACGCTTGAAGTAATATTGGAAGCAGTTGAGGTAGTTAATGTTGGGGCTAGGTCCTCACATTTCTCCAGAATAATAACTAGAGGTCCATTATCTTGAGCACTTCGATGCAGGCGTAATTCTTCTTTACTAAATTTTTTAGTATTGATTAAGAACCCATTTTTAGAAATTTCAATCTCAAAATCTTTATAATTTTCAGGCAACGTAATCTTATTAAGCACATCAAACTCATCAAAGTTTGTAGTGGTAACACCCTCCTTAGATTCCAAAAGTCCTGAATATACCAAAAAATAAGGATCATAAATTGATATTTCAGCATCTGTTAATTCATAATTCTGATTGGATTCGTTAAAAATGAACGCACCAATATAAAAATCAAAAGATTCTGCAATTTCATAGCCAAATGATTCATAGCCAAAGTTTTCAGGAGTATATCCAGTGGCATTGATGAGTAATGGATTTATTATTGTGAGCTCATCACTGGTTATTTTAAAAAATATAGCTGCTGAATCCGCTGTAAGGGAATAGTCGGAAGATTTACCAAATATTGGGGATGCATACACGATTCTATCATCTACATTTAGTACTAAAAATTTTTTTATTTGATAATTCCCTTGCTCAAGCGAAATGGGTTCAATACTGTAATGCCCATTACTATTTGAAATAGCAAACTCTTCAGAATTGATGATAATATTGCCAATAGAATCTTCAATAGAAACAACAACTTTATTGAGACCTCCCTCATTTGCGGACTTAAATTTACTCATATCTATAGAAAATTCAATTTGCCCTATTAATTCCAATTCGGGTTCATTAACTACTTTACTGCACGCATGAAATAGCATTAGAAATAATAGAAAAACAATTAATGCTGTGAGTATTTTTTTCATAATTTTTGATATTAGTTTATAAAATTTTAGGACAAAAATTTAGTCTTTCCATAAAGACGCAGAAACCTAAAAACGTTCCTAAATTTTATTTCTTTTGTGTAGTATAATATTGAATCCCAGATCTAAACCCAATTTCCTGAAAGTTGTATTGGGATACTTATTGTCATTTATAAGCGAAAACTGATAAAAAGGTGATAAATGAAATTCGAAGTTTCGTTTTATCCTGTAGATAAGCTGAGGAAAAAGAACCAACGAAAAATCAAAATTTCTCACGTCGGAATTGCGAACAGGAGTATTTCCTTGTTTGTATTCCAATAAAAAATCAGCACTGAAGCCACCTTTTACCGAAATAATTAATTTGTCGTTAAGTGGTATATCACGTCCAATTAATGTATAGATATTCAGATAGTTATAGTAATAATTTGCAACATATTCTTTATAAATTTGTAAAGAATCGTAGTTTGCTGGTGGACTTGTTGTTGGGGATGGTGAAAAATATGTGTTTTTGAAATTATATTTTTCGTGAAAAGGTGAAAATCCCACATTCAAAGAAAAGTTGTAGTTGATTAAATTGTAATTTAAATGCAATAAATAAGCAGCATTAAAAACCGGTTGAGTCGAAATAGAATCAGATATTTCATGTTCTTTAAAATTTCCACCTACAAAAGAAGAAGCACTAAGACCTACTGATACCGGGATAATTGAAAACTGGTACAAGCGAGGATTAACTGAAGGCAACTTTGGAAAAACAAACTTTTTTTTCTTTTTTGGTTTGGCCTTTACTATTTCAAAAATGGTATCTGTTAATCTTATGGTATCTGCCTCAACATAGACTGTATCATATTCGTAAATGATAATTTCTTCAATAGAATCTCTGAACGTGGAATCAGTTTGAGAATAAAC